>NZ_JBEPBI010000091.1:0-29937 GCF_040299045.1 Streptomyces sp. NPDC001027 | reverse complement strand
AGGGTTGTTCCGCGGGGGCCTCTCCCCATCTCACCCGGCGCCCCGGGGGGGGCCCCCGCCGGCGGGGGGCGGCGCCGCCGCCGCGGCGCGGGCCCGGACCACCGCCAGGGCGGCGGCGAGCTCCTCCGGGGTCGGGTTGCCCCGTACGACCTTGATCGTCACAGCGGCTCCTTAGAGGGGGATGTTGCCGTGCTTCTTCGGGGGCAGTGATTCCCGCTTGGTGCGCAGCTGACGCAGCCCGCGCACGATGTGCCGGCGGGTGTCGGACGGCATGATCACCGAGTCGACGTAGCCGCGCTCGGCCGCGATGTACGGGTTGAGGAGGGTGTCCTCGTACTCCCGGATCAGCCGGGCGCGCACCGCCTCGAGGTCCTCGCCGGCCGCCTGCGCCTCCGCGATCGTGCGGCGGTGCAGGATGTTGACCGCGCCCTGGGCGCCCATCACGGCGATCTGGGCGGTGGGCCAGGCCAGGTTGAGGTCGGCGCCCAGGTGCTTGGAGCCCATCACGTCGTACGCGCCGCCGAACGCCTTGCGGGTGATGACGGTGATCAGCGGGACGGTGGCCTCGGCGTACGCGTAGATGAGCTTCGCGCCGCGGCGGATGATGCCGTCGTGCTCCTGGCCGACGCCGGGCAGGAAGCCGGGCACGTCGACGAAGGTGATGACCGGGACGTTGAAGGCGTCGCAGGTGCGCACGAAGCGAGCGGCCTTCTCGGAGGCCGTGATGTCCAGACAGCCCGCGAACTGCATCGGCTGGTTGGCGACGATGCCCACCGGGTGGCCCTCGACGCGGCCGAAGCCGGTGAGGATGTTCGGCGCGAACAGCGCCTGCGTCTCGAAGAACTCGGCGTCGTCCAGGACGTGCTCGATCACCGTGTGCATGTCGTACGGCTGGTTCGCGCTGTCCGGCACGATCGTGTCCAGCTCGAGGTCCTCGTCGGTGACGGACAGGTCCGCCTCCTCCGCGAACACCGGCGCCTCGGACAGGTTGTTGGACGGCAGGTACGACAGCAGCTGCTTGACGTACTCGATGGCGTCCTTCTCGTCGCCGGCCATGTGGTGCGCCACGCCCGAGACGGAGTTGTGGGTGCGCGCGCCGCCGAGCTCCTCGAAGCCGACGTCCTCGCCGGTGACCGTCTTGATGACGTCCGGGCCGGTGATGAACATGTGCGAGGTCTGGTCGACCATCACCGTGAAGTCGGTGATCGCGGGGGAGTAGACGGCGCCGCCCGCGCACGGGCCGACGACCAGGGAGATCTGCGGGATCACTCCGGACGCGTGGGTGTTGCGGCGGAAGATCTCGCCGTACGCGCCCAGCGAGGCCACACCCTCCTGGATGCGGGCGCCGCCGGAGTCGTTGATGCCGATGACCGGGCAGCCGGTCTTCAGCGCGAAGTCCATGACCTTGACGATCTTCTGGCCGTAGACCTCGCCCAGCGCCCCGCCGAAGACGGTGAAGTCCTGCGAGAACACGGCGACCGGACGGCCGTCCACCGTGCCGTACCCGGTGACGACGCCGTCTCCGTACGGGCGGTTGTTCTCCAGGCCGAAGTTGGTGGAACGGTGCCGGGCGAACTCGTCCAACTCGACGAAGGAACCCTCGTCGAGCAGCAGCTCGATCCGCTCACGGGCCGTCAACTTGCCCTTGGCGTGCTGCTTCTCGACGGCGCGTTCCGAACCGGCGTGCGTCGCTTCCTGGATGCGCCGCTGGAGATCCGCGAGCTTGCCCGCGGTGGTGTGGATGTCGATCCCTGGGATCTCGTGGCGCTCTTCCGGCTCGGACATCGGGATGCGGCTCCCTGCCTGCTCAAAAGGGGGGACGGTTACTCATCCGTAGCGTAGTGGTGCCCCTACCGATCGGCAGTGCGGTGTTCAACACACCTAGGGTGGCTTGCATGACACCGCGAGATGCATCAGAGGCGGGCGGCGGCCGGTGGTCCGACCTGGACCGCCCGCCCCTCAACGGCGCGGCCCTGCGCCGGGCGCTGGTACGGGAGGGCGGTCTCTGGTCGAGCGTGGACGTGGTGCAGCGCACCGGCTCCACCAACTCCGACCTGGTGACGGCGGCGCGCGAGGGCAGGGCGCGCGAGGGCGCGGTCCTGGTGGCCGAGGAGCAGACCTCGGGCCGGGGCCGGCTGGACCGCCGGTGGACGGCGCCTCCGCGCTCCGGGCTGTTCTTCTCCGTGCTCCTCACGCCGAGCGAGGTGCCGGTGGCCCGCTGGGGGTGGCTGCCCCTGCTCACCGGCGTCGCGGTCGCGACGGGACTGTCCCGGGCGGCGGGCGTCGACACGGCACTCAAATGGCCCAATGACCTGCTGGTGACCGTCGGCGGGGAGGAACGCAAGGCCGGCGGCATCCTCGCGGAGCGGGCCGGCACGGACGCGGTGGTCGTCGGCGTCGGCCTCAACGTCACCCTGCGCGCGGAGGAGCTGCCGGTGCCGCAGGCGGGCTCCCTGGCGCTGGCCGGCGCGGTCACCACGGACCGGGACCCGCTGCTGCGGGCCGTCCTGCGGTCGCTGGAGGAGTGGTACGGCCGCTGGCGCGCCGCCGGCGGCGACCCGGCGGCGAGCGGCCTGCAGGAGACGTACGCGGCCGGATGCGCGACCCTGGGACGAACGGTGCGGGCCGAACTGCCCGGCGACCGGTCGCTCGTCGGCGAGGCGGTCGCGGTCGACGGCGACGGCCGACTCGTCATCGCCACCGAGGAAGGGGTGCAGGAACCGGTGGGAGCGGGCGACATCGTCCATCTGCGACCGGCGTGACGCACGACGACGCAAGGGCCGGGCGGTGGCTCCGAGGCCGTTCGGCGACCTCTTCGGGGGTTGCTCGGGGACCATCGGACGCCAACGGGGGCCAGTCCCCGCCGAACCGAACGGAGTGAGCTGGCGCACACCTGCCGTAGAGTTGAGGCCGGTCGAAACCTGACCGCGGAAGATCGGAAGGGCAGCAGGCGTGACCGTCGACGACACGGGCTCCGGCGCGGGCGAGGACGGCCGGGGCAACCTGCCGGCCGCCGACCCCGGCGAGCCGGGCGAACCCGGTGAGGACCCGCATCCTCTAGCGCTGCGCCTCGAACAGCTCATCCTCGGCGCCGAGCGCCGCTACACCCCCTTCCAGGCCGCCCGCAGCGCGGGCGTCTCCATGGAGCTGGCGTCGCGCTTCTGGCGGGCGATGGGCTTCGCCGACATCGGGCAGGCCAAGGCGCTCACCGAGGCCGACGTCCTGGCCCTGCGGCGGCTGGCCGGTCTCGTCGAGGCCGGGCTGCTGAGCGAGGCGATGGCGGTGCAGGTGGCGCGGTCCACCGGGCAGACCACCGCCCGTCTGGCGGAGTGGCAGATCGACTCCTTCCTCGAGGGCCTGACCGAGCCGCCCGAGCCGGGCATGACCCGCACCGAGGTCACGTACCCGATCGTCGAGCTGCTGCTGCCCGAGCTGGAGGAGTTCCTCGTCTACGTCTGGCGCCGCCAGCTCGCCGCCTCGGCCGGCCGGGTCGTGCAGGCCGCCGACGACGAGGAGATGGTGGACCGGCGGCTCGCCGTCTGCTTCGCCGACCTCGTGGGCTTCACCCGGCTGACCCGCCGGATGGAGGAGGAGGAACTCGGCGAGCTCGTCGAGGCGTTCGAGACGACCTCCGCCGACCTGGTGGCCGCCCGGGGCGGACGTCTGATCAAGACCCTCGGCGACGAGGTGCTCTACGCGGCGGACGACGCGGGCACCGCCGCCGACATCGCGCTGCTGCTGGTCGAGACGATGAGCAACGACGAGACGATGCCGGAACTGCGCGTCGGGATGGCCTTCGGCACGGTCACCACCCGGATGGGCGATGTCTTCGGCACGACGGTCAACCTGGCCTCCCGGCTGACGTCGATAGCCCCCCGGGACGCCGTCCTGGTCGACAGCGCCTTCGCCGAGGAGCTGATCCGCACCGGCGACGCCCCCTCCTCGGAGGCCGAGGCCGCGGAGGAGGCGGCCGCCGCGGAGAAGGAGGGCGAGGAGCCGCCGAAGTACCGCTTCGCCCTGCAGCCGATGTGGCAGCGCCCGGTGCGCGGCCTGGGCGTGGTCGAGCCCTGGCTTCTCACCCGCCGCAACGACACCGACATCTGACCCGCGCCGCCGCCGCCCGCCCGCGCCGGTCGCCCCCTTGGCGCCCGCACGTGCCGGGCCCCGTTGACGACGGTCATGCCCTGAGGCGTGTTTCGAAAGTCCCTCCCCCAGCCTCCGGCCGGGAGGCGCCCCCAGCCGGGCGGCGCCTGGCACGCACTCTGCCGGAGGGGGGACCCCAGCCGCGTTGTCGGGATCGCACGCACCAGACGCCGCCAGGCCTGCCCTTCGGGCAGACGACGCTACGTTCGAAACACGCCCTCAGCGCTGCGACGCCGGTGCGGTCAGCGGGTCCACGCAGAGGCCGATGATCGGGACGCACAGGCCCGGCTGCCGGGGCTCCGCGGTCTTCGGCGGCGACGGCGGGCGGGGCGCCGGGGCGGTGGTCGCCGGGGCCGGCCGGGGCGCCGACGGGGCTTCGGGGGCGGCGGTCGCGGTGGGCGCGGGCGTCGCCGCGCGGGGGGCCGGGACGTAGGTGGCGCCGGGCGTCAGGGCGACGGACGTCGGAGCCCCGGGCGCACCGGGCAGGAGGCCGCCCGCCTCGCGCGCCGGGCCGGCGCTCGCCCCGCCCATGGCGGTCGGCGCGGTGGGGGCGGGCGCGACGGCGGCCGATCCGGCGGCGGAGGGCCGGCCGGCGGCGGTCGCGCCGTCGCCCCGGCCGTCCTCGGCCGCCTTCGCGGTGCCCTCCCCGGTCGCCTCGCCGGGGTCGTCGTCCGCGCTCGTGACGAGGTCGGGCTGGGGCTCCGCCTCCGCGGCGCCGAGGGCGCCGGCGCCGCCCGTGTCGGGGGTCGGCCGCAGGAGGCTCAGCACGCCCGCGGCCAGCACCAGGCCGCCCGCGGCGAACAGCACCTTGCGGGGGCGCGGCCGGCGGTGCCGGCCCCGGGCGCGCGGGGTCCAGGGCGGGTCGGCCGCCGCGGCCACGTCCTGCCGTGTCGTTTCGTCCAGCCCGATCAGCGTGCCGGCCATCACGTTCCCTCCCCGATGCGTTCGCGCCCTCGATGCGCCGGGGCGGAGGCACGTTATGCGCTGCCATGGGTGGTGCATACGGGGTTGGGCGGGATATCACCCGTACGGGTGGCCGAGGAACCGGTACGGAGGGGCCCGGTCTTTCGCTCGCGGTCCGCGACTGGGATGATCGGACCCTGGTTGTTAACCATCGTTAACCGGAGGGCTGTCGTGAGCGGTGTCGTGGGCGGGGAGCGTGTGGGCGAGGAGCGCTTCGGGGAGTTCGTGCTGGTGCGGCGGCACGGCGACGGCGGTCATGTCGCGGAACTGGTCCTCGACCGGCCGAAGGCCATGAACGCGGTCTCCACCGAGATGGCCCGGTCGATCGCCGCGGCGTGCGCGGCGCTGGGCGAGGACCGCGAGGTCAGGGTGGTCGTGGTGACCTCGACGCACGAGCGGGCGTTCTGCGTCGGCGCCGACCTCAAGGAGCGCAACTCCTTCAGCGACGCCGAGCTGGTGCGTCAGCGGCCCCTCGCCCGCGGCGCGTACACCGGCGTGCTGGAGCTGCCGACGCCCACCATCGCGGCGGTGCACGGCTTCGCCCTGGGAGGCGGCTTCGAGCTGGCCCTGGCCTGCGACGTGATCGTGGCCGACCGCACGGCCGTGGTCGGCCTGCCCGAGGTGTCGGTGGGCGTGATCCCCGGCGGCGGCGGCACTCAGCTGCTGCCCCGCCGGGTGGGCGCGGCCCGGGCGGCCGAGCTGATCTTCACCGCGCGGCGCGTGGAGGCGGCCGAGGCGCGGGAGCTGGGTCTGGTGGACGTGCTGGCGGAGGAGGGCCGGGATCGCGAGGAGGCGCTGGCGATGGCCGCCCGCATCGCCGGCAACTCGCCGGTGGGGCTGCGGGCCGCGAAGCGGGCGCTGCGGCTCGGGCAGGGGCTGGACCTGCGGGCCGGGCTCGAGGTCGAGGACGCGGCGTGGCGGTCGGTGGCGTTCTCCGGGGACCGGGCGGAGGGGGTCGCCGCGTTCAACGAGAAGCGCAAGCCGCAGTGGCCGGGCGAGTGAGAATCGCGGGGCGGCCGCCGACGCCCAGGGCGCCGTCACTCTAAGTGCCCCCTTCGTGTCTCTTTTTCACCCAAATATCCCTAGCCTGATGTCATGGGCGAGGGCAGTGGGGGTGAGGGCGATGGGTGAGGACGCACGCCTGGCGGCCGTGGTGGCGCTCGCGCAGGGCATGGCGGCCGCGCGCACCCCTCGCGAGTCCTGGCGCGCGGCCGCGCTGGGGGCCGGCCGGGCCCTGACCGGCAGCTTCGCCGCGCTCTCGGTGTGGGAGCGCGACCTCGGGCGGCTGCGGGTCCTGGTGAACGTCGGGGACCGGGCCGCCGACGAGGCCGAGTTCCCGGAGGCCGAGGCCTACCCGGTGCACCAGTTCCCCGAGATCACCGAGTTCCTGCACGAGCGCTGGGCCGCGGGCGGCGAGCCCAACGCCTGGGTGGAGACGGCCCAGGGCCTCGCCGCCGGCCGTCCCGGCTACTGTCATCAGCGCGTCGCGGCCCTGCGCCGCCGGGGCCGGGGCTCCTGTGTGGTCGCTCCGATCGTGCTGCACGGCCGGGCCTGGGGGGAGCTGTACGTCGCCCGCTCCACCGGCGCCCGGGTCTTCGACCGCGACGACGCCGATTTCGCGACCGTCCTCGCCGCGGTCGTCGCCGCCGGGCTCGCCCAGACCGAGCGGCTGGAGGAGGCCCGCCGCCTCGCCTTCACCGACGCCCTCACGGGCCTCGCCAACCGCCGCGCCGTGGACGTACGGCTGGAGGAGGCGGTGGAGCTCCATCGGGCGGAGGGAGTGGTGGTCTCCCTCGTGGTCTGCGACCTGAACGGGCTGAAGCGGGTCAACGACACCCGGGGGCACGCCGTCGGCGACCGGCTGCTGGAGCGGTTCGGCTCGGTGCTGTCGCTGTGCGGGGCGATGCTGCCGGGGGCGCTGGCCGCCCGGCTCGGCGGGGACGAGTTCTGTCTGCTGGCCGTCGGACCGCCCGCCGACGACGTCGTCAAGGTCGCCGACGACCTGTGCCGGCGGGCCGGGGGGCTGGAGCTCGGCGAGGGCGTGGCCTGCGGTCTCGCCTCGACCGCGGACCCGATCGGGCCGGTGTCCTCGGCCCGTCGGCTGTTCCGCCTGGCGGACGCCGCCCAGTACCGCGCCAAGGCCGTGCGGGCCGCCCGGCCGGTGGTCGCCGGACGGCAGGGCCCCGACGACCCCGTGGTGCGGCTGGCCGACGAGCCGGATCCGCCGCACGAGCGGACCCCCGCCGAACGACGCCGCTTCCGCGGACGCCCCTGAGCCGCGCCGCCGAAGCGCGCCGGGAGGAGGCCTCGGGACCCGCGAGGCGGCGAAGTGACGCATCGGTAAGGGGTGGACCCCGCCCCCACTGGTGACATCTTCGTCTTCACTGCGTACGCTCCTGAATATGGATATGCACACTGTGGTGGTGGGGACGTCCGGCGTGACCGCGTCCGACGTGGTCGCCGTGGCGCGCGACGGCGCCCGGATCGAGCTCTCCGCGGAGGCGGTGGCGGCCCTCGCCGCGGCCCGCGGCATCGTCGACGCGCTGGCGGCCAAGCCCGAGCCCGTCTACGGCGTCTCCACCGGGTTCGGCGCCCTCGCCACCCGGCACATCAGCCCGGAGCTGCGCGCCCAGCTGCAGCGCAACATCGTCCGCTCGCACGCCGCCGGCATGGGCCCGCGGGTGGAGCGCGAGGTCGTGCGGGCGCTGATGTTCCTGCGGCTGAAGACCGTCTGCTCCGGGCACACCGGCGTGCGGCCCGAGGTCGCGCAGATCATGGCCGACGTCCTCAACGCCGGCATCACCCCGGTCGTCCACGAGTACGGCTCCCTCGGCTGCTCCGGCGACCTGGCCCCGCTCTCGCACTGCGCCCTCACCCTCATGGGGGAGGGCGACGCGGAGGGCCCGGACGGCGTCGTGCGCCCCGCCGGCGAGCTGCTCGCCGAGCACGGCATCACGCCCGTCGAGCTGCGCGAGAAGGAGGGCCTGGCGCTCCTCAACGGCACCGACGGCATGCTCGGCATGCTGGTCATGGCCCTCGCCGACCTCGACATGCTCTACAAGTCGGCCGACGTCACGGCCGCGCTGTCGCTGGAGGCCCTGCTCGGCACCGACAAGGTGCTCGCCCCCGAGCTGCACGCCATCCGCCCGCACCCGGGGCAGGGCGCCTCGGCCGCCAACATGCTGGCCGTGCTGGCGGGTTCGGAGCTCACCGGCCACCACCAGGACGACGCGCCCCGCGTCCAGGACGCCTACTCGGTGCGCTGCGCCCCCCAGGTCGCCGGCGCCGGCCGCGACACCATGGCGCACGCCCGTCTCGTCGCCGAGCGCGAGCTGGCCTCGGCCGTCGACAACCCGGTGGTGCTTCCTGGGGGCACCTCCCAGGCTTTCGGCACTGGGGGAGGGCGGGTGGAGTCCAACGGCAACTTCCACGGGGCGCCGGTCGCCTACGTGCTGGACTTCCTCGCCATCGCCGTCGCCGACCTCGCCTCCATCGCCGAGCGGCGCACCGACCGGCTGCTGGACAAGAACCGCAGCCACGGCCTCCCGCCGTTCCTCGCGGACGACGCCGGCGTCGACTCCGGGCTGATGATCGCCCAGTACACGCAGGCCGCGCTGGTCAGCGAGCTGAAGCGGCTGGCCGTGCCGGCGTCCGCCGACTCGATCCCGTCCTCGGCGATGCAGGAGGACCATGTGTCGATGGGCTGGTCCGCGGCCCGCAAGCTGCGCACCGCCGTCGACAACCTCACCCGTGTGATCGCGGTCGAGCTGTACGCCGCCACCCGCGGTGTGGAGCTGCGCGAGGGGCTGACCCCGGCGCCGGCGACGCGCGCGGTCATCCGGGCAGCGCGCGAGGCGGGCGTGCAGGGCCCCGGCCCGGACCGCTTCCTCGCCCCCGACCTCGCGGCGGCGGACGCCTTCGTGCGCGCCGGAGGACTCGTCGCGGCGGTGGAGACGGTCACCGGGCCGCTCCGGTAGCACGAGCGGGGCCCCGCCGCACGCAGATGCGGCGGGGCCCCGAAGCGACTGCGGGCGGAGCGGGGTTACTTGAGCTTCGCGACCTGCGCGTCGATCACGGCGGCCGGCACGGCGCCCATGTCGCCGCCCTTCTCGAACCCGGCGAAGTTCACGGTGTAGAAGGTGGCGACGGTGTTGCCCTTGCGGACCACCTCGGCGTGGAAGGTGGCCTTGCCCTGACCGTCCATGTCGACGTCCTCGACGAACGCCACCGTCTCGTCGCCCTTGCCGGAGCCCTTGTCCGCGGCGACCCTGGTGACCTTGGTGTTCTCGCCGTCGGCCTTCAGGCCGTATCCGCCGGCGCAGGTCTTCACGCCGTCGGAGACGGCCTTCATCGCCTTCTCGGCGCCGTCGCCCGCGTACGAGGAGAGGCCGACGAACGTCATGTCGATGTCGAACGCGTCCGCGAGGTCGGTCGGCTTGGCCGTGGCTCCGGCGGCCGTCTTGTCCTCGGCGACCGTGTTGCCGGCGTTCGCGTCCGTGTCGCCCGGGGCGAGCGCGGCGGTCGCCCAGGCGAGCGGGTCGCAGGCCGGCTTGTCGGTCTTCACCACGCTCTTGGAGGCGGGCAGGGTGTCGTCGCCCGAGTCGACCTTGTAGCCCTTGAGTTCGCCCTGCGCGAGCAGCAGCTTCTCGAGCTCGGCCTTGGTGTGCGCCTTCGTGGCCGGAGCCGAGGAGGAGGCGGCGGACGAGGAGGCGGACGTCTTGGAGTCCGCGGCGTCCTTCGACCCGTCGTCCGAGCAGGCGGTGAGGAGGGAGAGCGACAGCGCGCCGATTGCGGCCGTGGCGCACAGCCGGGCCCCCGATGATCTCTTCATGAGCGAACTATGAAGAAGTCGTCAAAGGTGAGTCAAGTGAAATCAAAAACCCAGACGTTCCCGGCGAATGGAATAAACGACGAATCCCGCCCCCAGTGCGAGCAGGCTCGTCCCGCCCACCACATAGGGGGTGGTGTCGAAGCTTCCGGTGTCGGCGAGCCGGACGCCGTCGTCGCTCCCGGCCCCGGTCTGGACGGCGGCCTCGGCGTGGGAGAGGGTCCGCGTCGCGCTCCGGCCCGTCGTCCGGTCGGCGGTCCGCGTCACCGACCCGGTCGTGGACGCCGACGCGGCCCGCGCCTGGGTCGTGACCTGTGTCGGCGTGACCGTTCTCGCCGAGGCGTCCTGGGACGCGTTGGCGGACGGGACGAACCACAGGGCGCCCAGCAGGGTCGCCGCGGCGGTGGCGGTCAGCAACGGACGTCGAGCGGATGACACGGAATATCGATCCCCTTGTGGCGCTGGCGAATTGGCCGTGTGCCCCGATGCTAATGAAAGTCGCGGGTCGCGGGAAAGCCGCGGGAGCCATGAGCCGTACGCTCCGCCCATGAGCGATGAAGAGACATCACGTTTTGTGCGGATTCGAGTGGAAGTTCTGCTCGAGGTGCACGACCAGGGCGCCCTGACCGCGGCCGCGCTGCGTCGGCTCGCCGACGATCCGGAGGTTCCGGACGACGAACGCGTGCATGCCGAGGCCGCTGTGACGGAGGACACCGCGGAGGCCCTCGCCTACCTCGTCGACCCCTTCGACCTGGTCGGACAGGTGCCGGGAGTGGAGCTCCAGCAGGCCTCCTGGTCCAGTGAACGGGTCGACCACGATCCGGATTCGACGGAGTGGGACCTCGACGAGGACGATCTCGACGAGGATGAAGAGGCGGACGGCGAAGAGGGCCGCATCGGTTGAGCGTTCCGGGAAACTCGTGACCCCGGACGGCAACCGCCGACCGGGGTCTCGTCGTCTCAGCAGGCGCACGAACCGACACCCGCACCTTCCGCGCCGCGAACGTGGCGTGCCCCACACCTGCGGTGTAAGGGGAACGGGACGAACCGGTCGTAGCGTTGATGTTCTTGACGGGGACTCTCGGGGTTCAGGCAATCGCAACGATGGAGAAGCGTGTGATGACGGACAGTAGGCGGCGCCGAGGTCTGATGACGGCGTCCGCACTGCTCGGCGGTGTGCTGGTGCTTTCCGCGTGTTCCGGCGGCGGCGACGGCGCATCCGACGGCGGGGGCAGCTCCTCGCAGGCCAAGGCCGACGAGGCCGCCGCGAAGAAGTCCTCCGAGGCCCAGATCAAGATCACGCCCGCGGACGGTTCGAACAACGCCTCCATCAACAACTCGGCGGCCGTCACGGTGAGCAAGGGCACTCTCACCGCCGTGACGATGACCACCGCCGAGGGCGCCGCCGTCAAGGGTGCGCTCTCCGCGGACAAGACCAGCTGGAAGCCGGACGCGCAGCTCGAGCGCTCCACCACCTACAAGGTGGCGGCCGAGGCCAAGGACGCGAAGGGTCTCGTGGCCCACGAGAACGCCTCCTTCACCACGGTCTCGCCGGCCAACAGCTTCATAGGCAACTTCACGCCGGAGGACGGCTCGACCGTCGGCGTGGGCATGCCCGTGTCGATCAACTTCAACAAGCCGATCACCGACAAGGCGGCCGTCCAGAAGGGCGTCACGGTCACCTCCACCAGCGGTCAGGAGGTCGTCTGCCACTGGTTCTCCACCCAGCGGATGGACTGCCGTCCCGAGGACTACTGGAAGGAGAACTCCACCGTCACGCTGAAGCTCGCGCTCGACGGCGTGGAGGGCGCCAAGGGCGTCATCGGCGTCCAGCAGAAGACGATCACCTTCAAGGTCGGCCGCAACCAGGTCTCCTACGTCGACGCCAAGTCGAAGCAGATGAAGATCACGCACAACGGCACGGTCATCAAGACCATCCCGATCTCGGCCGGCTCGCCCGACAACAAGACGTACGAGGGCCAGATGGTGATGTCGGAGAAGTTCAAGGAGACGCGCATGAACGGCGCGACCGTGGGCTTCACCGACGACGACGGCAAGGGCGAGTACGACATCAAGGACGTGCCGCACGCCATCCGCCTCACCAACTCCGGTACCTTCGTGCACGGCAACTACTGGGGCGCGAAGTCCATCTTCGGCTCGGTGAACACCAGCCACGGCTGTGTCGGCCTGTCCGACACCAAGGGCGCGAACGACACCGGCACAGCCGGCTACTGGTTCTTCACCAACTCGATCGTCGGCGACGTCGTGGTGGTCAAGAACACCGGCGACAAGACCGTCGCGCCGGACAACGGCCTCAACGGCTGGAACATGGACTGGGCGCAGTGGAAGGCCGGTTCGGCCGCCTGACCCGACCCCGCCCCCGCTCCCAGCCGATCCACAGGCTCCCGATGCCGCCCCCAGGGGCGGCATCGGTGCTTCCGGGGGCCGCCACAGCCTTCTCATCCATCTCTTATACGGGCCTTATGGCACCATCACACGCCGTGCCTAGCTTGCGGCCATGTTCTTCACCTACCTGAGGCGCGAACTGCGCCGCCGCAGAAAAGCGGCACTCGTCGTCGCCTCCGGCCTCGCGCTCGGCATCGCGCTGGTCATCGTGGTCACCTCCGTGTCGGCCGGCATGGGGAAGGCCCAGGAGAAGGTCCTGCAGTCCCTGTACGGCCTGGGCACGGACATGACGGTCACGAAGGCCGCCGCGCCCGCCGCGAGCTCCTCGGACCGCCCGCGCTTCCAGTTCGACGCGCAGGACAACGACTCCGACGCGCAGCAGAGCACCGACCGCGTCATGGTCCAGGGCTTCGAGACCCTGCCGGCCGCGACCGTCGCGACGGTAGGCGAGCAGAGCGGCGTCTCCGATGCCGTCGGCGGGCTCAGCCTCCGGGTCATCAAGATCAACGGGCAGTTCACCCGCGGCCAGTTCCGGCAGAACGAGAGCGCCGGCGGCGGCCGACAGGGCCGGGGCGAGGGCAGCGCCCGGCCGCAGGGCGAAGTGCAGGGCGGAGGCGCGAACTTCGACGTCGACAACTACTCCGTCTACGGCGCCGACGTCACCGAACCCGGACTCGGACCGCTGACCTCCTCCCGGATCAGCAGCGGCCGCACGTTCAAGACCTCCGAGACCGACGCCAAGGTCGCCGTGGTGGACTCGGCGTACGCCAAGGAGCAGTCGCTCAAGGTCGGCTCCACGCTGACCGTCAGCGGCGTCGAGTTCTCCGTGATCGGCGTCGCCACGGCCGACAGCGGCGAAGCCGACGCCAACGTCTACATCCCGCTGACCCAGGCCCAGACCCTCGGCGACGCGAAGAACAAGGTCACCACGATCTATGTCAAGGCGACCGACTCGCAGAAGATCGACAGCGTCAAGTCGACCATCCAGAAGAACGTCCCGGGGACGACGGTGACGACCTCCGCCGACCTCGCGGACACCGTCTCCGGCTCCCTCTCCACGGCCTCCTCGCTCGCCTCCAACGTCGGCAAGTGGCTGTCGATCGCGGTCCTGATCGCCGCCTTCCTGGTCGCCGGACTGCTCACCTCCTCGGCCGTCTCCCGGCGGGTGCGCGAGTTCGGCACCCTGAAGGCGCTGGGCTGGAAGTCCGGCCGGGTCACCCGGCAGGTCGTCGGCGAGGCCGTGGTCAACGGACTGCTGGGCGGCGCCCTCGGCATCGCGCTCGGCCTCGCCGGCGCCTACGCCGTGACCGCGATCAGCCCCACCCTTCAGGCCCGGCTGGGCGGCGGCGCCGGCGGCGGCCAGGGCGGTCCCGGCGGTGGCGGCGGCGGCTTCGGCCGCCGGGCCGCCGCCAGGACCCTCGACGTCGCCCTGACGGCTCCGGTGAGCGTCACGACGGTGGCCGTCGCGGTGGCGCTCGCCGTGGCCGGCGGCCTGATCGCGGGCGCGTTCGGCGGCTGGCGCGCCTCGCGGCTGCGCCCGGCGGACGCACTGAGCCGCGTCGCCTAGCCAACCCACCCACCAGCTCCAGGAGTTGTTGTCCCCATGTACGAACTCAGAGGCGTCACCAAGCGCTACACCCGGGGCAAGGAGACCGTCCACGCCCTCGACGGCGTCGATCTGACCGTCCCCGACGGCGACCGGCTCGTCATCCAGGGGCCCACCGGAGGCGGCAAGTCCACCCTGCTGCAGATGCTCGGCGCACTCGACCGGCCCAGCGAGGGCGAGATCGTCTTCGACGGCGTCGACCTGGCCAGGCTCTCCGAGGCCCGGCTGACGAAGGTGCGCAGCGAGAGCATCGGCTTCGTCTTCCAGTCCTTCAACCTGATCCCGACGCTCAACGCGCAGGAGAACGTCGAGACCGCCCTCGTCCCGCTCGGCGTGAAGGGCGGGGAGCGCCGCGAACGGGCCGCCGAGGCGCTGAAGTCGGTGGGTCTCGGCGAACGCCTCGGACATCTGCCGTCCGAGATGTCGGGGGGACAGCAGCAGCGCGTCGCCATCGCCCGTGCGCTGGTCAAACAGCCGAAGGTGCTCCTCGCGGACGAGCCGACCGGCAACCTCGACGAGGACATGCGCGACGAGATCATGGACGTCCTGCACACCCTGTGGCAGGAGCACGAACTGACCTTCGTCATGGTCACCCACGACTCCGCCATAGCGAAGCGGGCCCCGCGCGTCGCGACGATCCGCAGGGGCAGGATCACGGTGAAGGAGAACGCGACGACCGTGTGATCCGCCTCGCCCCCCGCGATCGCTGAGCGCTGAGCGAACGCCCGCCGGAAGAGAAGCCTCCGGCGGGCGGTCCGTGCTTGCGTGTCCCCATGACGGCAGCCGAGACAACCACTGCACCCACCGGCCCCACCACGGTCGAGTACATCCGCTACCGCATCCCGCAGGAGCGGTCGGCGGAGTTCCTCGCCGCCTACACCCGGGGCGCGCGCCAGCTCGCGGCCTCCCCGCACTGCGTCGACTACGAACTCGCCCGCTGCGAGGAGGACTTCGAGCACTTCGTCCTGCGCATCACCTGGACGTCGACCGAGGACCACCTGGAGGGATTCCGGACCTCGGACCTGTTCCCCGCGTTCCTCGCCGAGATCCGCCCCTACATCGGACACATCGACGAGATGCGCCACTACAAAGCCACCTCGGTGCACGGCCTCGGCGCCGCCGTGCCCACGCTGTACGAGTGGGCGGGCGGCGCGGAGGCCTTCACCCGGCTCACCGAGGCCTTCTACGCCAAGGTGCTCCAGGACGACCTCCTCGCCCCCGTCTTCGCCGGCCTCGCCCCCGAGCACGCCGAACACGTCGCGCTCTGGCTCGCGGAGGTCTTCGGCGGGCCCGACGCCTACTCAGCGACCCAGGGCGGCCACAGCCACATGGTCGCCAAGCACTTCGGCCGCGACATCACCGAGCCGCAGCGCCGCCGCTGGGTCAACCTGATCCAGGACGCCGCCGACGAGGCCGGTCTGCCGACCGACGCCGAGTTCCGGTCCGCGTTCCTCGCCTACGTCGAGTGGGGCACCCGCCTCGCCGTCCACTTCTCCGGCCCGGACGCCAAGCCGCCGGCCGAGCAGCCGACGCCGAAGTGGGGATGGGGGGCGGCCCCGCCGTACCGCGGCTGAGGACGACCGGCGGGCGGCCGGAGTCCGGGGCCCGGGCGGGCCGCCGGACCTCATGAGCCCGGGGCGGGCGGTCGGGGGCGGAGACGGTCAGACGGACGGCGCCTGCGACCCGGCCCCCGCCCGCCGCGCGTCGGCGCCCCAGCTCGCCAGCAGCCGAAGCGCCTCCGCCGACGCCGACCCGGGCTCCGCGTGATATGTCACCAACGTCTGCTCGCCGTCCCCGGCCAGCCTGAACCCCTCGAAGTTCAGGGAGAGTTCGCCGACCAGCGGATGCCTCAGCCGCTTCACGCCGTGGCTCTTCTCCTTGACGTCGTGAGTCGCCCACAGCCGCCTGAAGTCCTCGCTCTTCACCGACAGCTCCCCCACCAGCGCGGAGAGCCGCGGGTCGTCCGGATAGCAGCCCGCGTCCATCCGCAGCGCGCAGACGATGTCGATGGCCTTCTGCTCCCAGTCCACGAACAGGTCCTGGTAGTCCGGGCGCAGGAAGACCAGCCGCGCCCAGTTGCGCTCCGCCGCCGGCAGCTCCGCCCAGTCTCCGAAGACCGCCGCGGCCATCCGGTTCCAGCACAGGATCTCCGCGCGCCGCCCGACCAGGTACGCCGGCACCGAGTCCATCGTGTCCAGCAGCTGTCGCAGCGCCGACCGGACCTGCTGGGGCGGCCCGCTCTGCTTCTTCTTGTGCTTCGGCTTCGCGAGGTGGGTGAGGTGCGCGTGCTCGGCGTCCGTCAGCCGCAGGGCGCGGGCGATCGCGTCCAGCACCTCCGCCGACACGTTCCGGCCGTTGCCCTGTTCCAGACGCGTGTAATACGCCACCGACACCCCGGCCAGCTGCGCCAGCTCCTCGCGCCGCAGCCCGGGCACCCTGCGGTGCCGTCCGAAGTCCGGCAGCCCCACGTCCTGCGGCTTCAGCCGGGCCCGACGGGTGCGCAGGAACTCGCTGAGCTCGGCACGCCGGTCCAGGGAGGCGCCGGAGGGTTCGGGGCGATCGTCCATGCCGCCCAGTATCGCCGGTCGTACGACCACCAGCCTGACCCCGCCAGTGGTAGGCACAGCAGTCGTACGCAGAAGCGTGACCTGGGTGAACACCGGGGGATGGGGGAACCTGGACGGCATGCCCCGGCCCGAAGGCAGGCCGGGACGACCCCCTCGCTAGGAGAACCCCGGCATGACCACCGTTGCCGCGTACGCCGCATCCGCCGCCAAGGCTCCGCTGGAGCGCACGACCATCGAGCGCCGCCCGGTGCGCGAGTTCGACGTCCTCATCGACATCGAGTTCGCCGGCATCTGCCACTCCGACATCCACCAGGCCAGGGAGGGCTGGGGCGAGGCCATCTTCCCGATGGTTCCCGGCCACGAGATCGCGGGCGTCGTCTCCGAGGTGGGCCCCGGCGTCACCAGGTTCGCCGTCGGCGACCGCGTGGGCGTCGGCTGCCTCGTCGACTCATGCCGCGAGTGCGACAACTGCAAGGCCGGCCTCGAGCAGTACTGCACCGGCGGCGGCGTCGGCACGTACAACGCCGTCGGCAAGGACGGCGAGCCCACCTACGGCGGCTACTCGCAGAAGATCGTCGTCGACGAGAACTACGTCCTGCGCATCCCCGACGGCCTGGGGCTCGACGAGGCCGCGCCGCTGCTCTGCGCCGGCATCACCACCTACTCCCCGCTGAAGCACTGGAACGCCGGCCCGGGCAAGAAGGTCGCGATCCTCGGCATGGGCGGCCTCGGCCACATGGGCGTCAAGATCGCGCACGCGCTCGGCGCCGAGGTGACCGTGCTGTCGCAGTCGCTGCGCAAGAAGGACGACGGCCTGAAGCTGGGCGCCGACCACTATTACGCCACCAGCGACGAGAAGACCTTCGAGGAGCTGCGCGGCGCCTTCGACCTCATCCTCTCCACGGTCTCCGCCCCGCTGAACCTGGACGCCTACCTGGCCCTGCTGCGCACGGACGGCGCCTTCGTCAACGTCGGCGCACCCGAGGAGCCGGTCGCGCTCAACCTGTTCTCCGTGATCGGCGGACGCAAGACCCTCGCCGGCTCCGGCATAGGCGGCATCCAGGAGACCCAGGAGATGCTGGACTTCTGCGCCGAGCACGGCTTCGGCGCGGAGATCGAGCTGATCAGCGCCGCCGAGATCAACGAGGCGTACGAGCGGGTGCTCGCCAGCGACGTCCGCTACCGCTTCGTCATCGACGCCTCGACGATCTGAGCGTCCTCGAGGACGGACCGGCGGCGCCGCGGGCGGACCGACGGTTTCTCGGGGAAGGGCTCCGGCGGACCTGGCCGGAGCCCTTCCCCGTTTCCGAGCGGTCGGGGTACGACCCGTCGGGGTACGACCCCTCCTCAGCCGCTGTTCCGGAGGCCCTGGAGACCGTCGTAGGCGGCCATCAGGAGGTCGAGGCCCCGGGTGTCCTGCGCGGGTTCGCGCATCTGATGGGTCACATAGGCGACGACCATGCGGGCCTCGGGTTCGATCATGACGGTCGAGCCGCCCCAGCCGCCCCAGCCGTACGTGCCGCCGAACCGCCCGTAACCCAGCCCCCAGCTGATGGGCATGTTGAGCCTGCGGTCCTCGCCGCTGAACTGCTCCTCCCACGCACGGTCACGGCCCGCCCGCGACAGCAGCCGCACCCCGCCCACGGCGCCCCCGCAGGCCATCGCCGACTGGACGAGGGCGACCGAGCGGGCGTTGCCGAAGCCGCCGGCCGCCGGGATCTGCGCCCGGCGCCAGGCCACGCTGTTGCCGTCGCGCACCCGGAACGCGGTCGGCGTGGGGGTCGGCGCCCCGGTCGGGTCGGCGGAACCCGGGCTGTCCGTGGCGGCAGGGTCGGCGGCGGCCGCCGTGTAGTCCTCGTCGTGGGACGGCGGGGGGATCGTGGGCGCCAGCCGGTCGTCGTGCTCGGCCGGCAGCCCGATGTGGAAGTCCGCGTCCAGCGGTCCGGCGATCTCGTCGGCGAAGAACTCACCCGGCATCCGGCCGGTGATCCGGCGTATGACCTCGCCCACCAGGAATCCCTGGGTGAGCGAGTGGTACCCGGCCGCGCTGCCCGGCTCCCACTGCGGAGCCTGCGCGGCCAGCCGGGCCGTCGCGGCCGGCCAGTCGTAGATCTCGGCGACCGGACCGAACCAGTCGGGCAGCCCCGCCGTGTGCGAGAGCAGGTGCCGTACCAGCACCGCCTCCTTGCCCGCCGCGGCGAACTCCGGCCAGTAGCGGGCGACCGGCGCGTCCAGGTCGAGCGCCCCGCGGTCGGCCAGCACCAGCGCGCACAGCGCCGTCATGGTCTTGGTGACGGAGTAGACGTTGACGAGGGTGTCCCGCTGCCACGGCACCCCGCGAGCGACGTCGGCGAGCCCGCCCCAGACGTCCACCACCGGTTCGCCATCCACGAAGACGGCCACCGAGCCGCCCGCGTCGCCGTCGTCCAGGAGAGCGGCCAGCGCGGTGGGCACCGCGGTGAACAGATCGTCGTACGAGCCCTGAATGTCAGCCATGACCGTCATTCAGCCCCCACCGAAGCGCCATGGGCAACCGAAATACCGCCGGGTCGGCCCCGGCCGGCCGTCACGGTCCGGAGCCGCCCACGCCTCCCGCCGGGGACTTCGTCAGCGGCGCAGGGTCGTCCTGCGGGCCCATGTCGAGGCGGAACGGCGGATACACGTCGGTCATCAGCGACGCGTAGACCGCCACCCGCGCGACCCAGCGGGCCAGCCCGAGCAGCAGGTCGAAGAGATGGACCGGGTAGCGGCCGGTGAACGCCAGGACGACCACGGCGACCAGCGAGAGGAAGTAGAGCAGGCCGCCCCCGTGCCAGCGGTCCGCACTTCCCCAGCCCCACCCCCAGTCGCCGACGAACATCCCCACGACGATGTACTGCGGAATCACCAGCAGCCACCACTTCACCAGGACCAGGCCCCGGGACAGGCGCTCGGGGTAGGCGACGTCGAGACGCGCCGGGTAGTCGGCCACCTCGGCCAGGGTGAACGGCGGGTACCGGTCGGTGCCGAGCGCGGCGTGGGCGTAGTAGGCGACGCGCCAGTTCCAGCGCAGCACGCCGACGTTGAAGTCGAAGAGCGAGCGCGGGTACCGGCCCGTGAACAGGATGGCGAAGAACGCCACGACGGTGACGAAGAAGAACGCGATCCACAGGAAGAACAGCACGATGTAGTGCGGGACGGCGAGAAGCCACTTCACCAGCCACAGCCATCTGGACAACCGAGGATCGAGGAACGCCTCGAGCCTCACCGGCGACCCCGCGACCGGATTCATGTCGATCAGCTCCTCTCGAGCGCCCCCGCCCCAGCGGCCCCCGCCCCCGTCCCCACCCGGTGGGGGCGGCGGACAGGCGGTTTCCTGATCATGAACTCAGGCTCGCACAGGAACCGACGGGCTGCGACCGGGCCGATCCGACGACCGCCCCCCGCCCGAAGCAGACTCGGACAGGGGGCGGACAGGGGGCGGGACACGGAACCGGGGCGACCACCCCGACGGGGCGGTCGAGCGGCGGTCAGTGCGGCATGGTCGCCGGGCTGCCGCCGTTCGCCTCGTAACCCGCGACGGCCAGCGCGCGGTAGACCGCGAACTCCGCCGCCGGATCCGGGGAGAGCGTCCAGGGGAGGGCGCCGACGTGGCCGTCCACGTGGACCAGCTGGCTCATCGCCTCCGACCAGCGCTCGGAGCGGACCAGGAAGAACACCAGCAGATGGCGCACATGCGCCAGCATCGGGTCGTCGGGCCGGGCCGCGTGCACCGCGAAGAGCGCGCCGTGCACCGCCTTCGTCACGACCTCGCTCTGGTAGAAGCTCCTGACCAGGTTGACCTCGGGAAGGTGCTCGAAGACCGCGAAGAGGGGCATCGCCGCCAGCAGGGAGCCCTGCGGCGCTCTCGCCGCCGCGGCCTCCGCGAACTCGTACGCCAGCTCGCGCGAACCGTGCCACTTCTCGCACCAGTAGTGCAGGGCCGAGAGATGCGCCCCCATGTGCGCCGGAGCGCGGTCCAGGATCTTCAGCCAGAGCTGCTCGAACTCGGCCTGCGAGTACGTCATGCCGCGGGCCACCGACAGCTCGACGATGTGCGGGATCGGATCGCCGGGGGCCAGCAGGGCAGCCTGGTCGCAGGTGTCCTTGGCCTCCTCCATGATGATCCGGAAGTCGTCCGTGCCCGGCGTCGACGTGCGCCAGGCCTGCTGGACCAGGAACTCGGCGTGCACCGCCGCACCGCCCGGGTCCTTCGGCGCCTCCGTGCGCCACACCCGCAGCCATTGCCCGCCCGGCGCCTCGGCGACCCCGCCCGGCCGCTGCTGCAGCTCCAGCGCCGCCGCGCCCGCGAAGGCCTGGACGCGCTGCCAGCGCAGCTCGCCCTCCGACTCGGTGCCGGCCAGCAGCTGCTGCGCGGCCCGGTAGTCCTGCGTGCGCTGCACCACGTCCAGCACGTTGAGCAGGTCCTGGTCGGGGCCGGGCATACGGATGTCCAGCTCCTCCGTGGTCAGGAAACCGTAGGTCGCCGGGTCCGCGGCGTCCGGATGATCCGCCGGGACCAGCCCGACCAGGCCGCGCCTGCGCCGCAGCAGTGACAGCAGCACGAAGCCGATCATGATCACGGCCGTCAGGACCCAGAGAATCTCCATGCCACAAGCGAACCAGACCGCGCCGACAATTGGCCAACCCGACCCCATGCCTGTGGAAAAACGTCCCTGCCGACCGGCCCGCCCCGGGTCGCCGTCGCCGCACCGGGCCCGCACCGGGCCCGCACCGGGCCCGCACCGGGCCCGCACCGGGCCCGCACCGGGCCCGCACCGGGCCCGCGAGCGGACTACGCTCGGGGCCCATGAGCGACAGGCACATCAGTCAGCACTTCGAGACCCTCGCGATCCACGCGGGCAACACCGCGGACCCTCTCACCGGCGCGGTCGTCCCGCCCATCTACCAGGTCTCGACCTACAAGCAGGACGGCGTCGGCGGTCTGCGCGGCGGCTACGAGTACAGCCGCAGCGCCAACCCGACCAGGACCGCCCTCGAGGAGAACCTCGCCGCCCTCGAAGGCGGCCGCCGAGGCCTCGCGTTCGCTTCCGGACTGGCGGCCGAGGACTGCCTGTTGCGTACGCTGCTCAGCCCCGGCGACCACGTGGTCATCCCCAACGACGCCTACGGCGGCACCTTCCGGCTCTTCGCCAAGGTCGTGGCCCGCTGGGGCGTGGAATGGTCGGTCGCGGACACCGGCGACGCCTCCGCCGTCCGGGCCGCGATCACGCCGAAGACCAAGGCCGTGTGGGTGGAGACCCCCTCCAACCCGCTCCTCGGCATCACCGACATCGCCGCCGTGGCCCAGGTGGCCCGTGAGGCCGGCGCCCGTCTCGTCGTCGACAACACCTTCGCCACGCCGTACCTGCAGCAGCCGCTGTCGCTCGGCGCGGACGTCGTCGTGCACTCCCTGACCAAGTACATGGGCGGTCACTCGGACGTCGTGGGCGGCGCGCTGATCACCGGCGACGCGGAGCTCGGCGAGGAGCTGGCGTACCACCAGAACGCGATGGGCGCGGTGGCCGGGCCCTTCGACTCCTGGCTGGTGCTGCGCGGCACGAAGACCCTGTCGGTGCGCATGGACCGGCACAGCGAGAACGCCACCAGGATCGCCGACATGCTGACCCGCCACGCGCGCGTGACGAGCGTGCTGTACCCGGGTCTGCCGGAGCACCCCGGTCACGAGGTCGCGGCCAAGCAGATGCGGGCCTTCGGCGGCATGGTCTCCTTCCGGGTCGCCGGCGGCGAGGAGGCGGCCGTCGAGGTCTGCAACCGCGCCAAGGTGTTCACCCTCGGCGAGTCGCTGGGCGGCGTCGAGTCCCTCATCGAGCACCCGGGCCGTATGACGCACGCGTCCGTGGTCGGCTCTGCCCTCGAGGTGCCCGGCGACCTCGTCCGTCTCTCCGTCGGCATCGAGAACGTCGACGACCTGCTCGAGGACCTCCAGCAGGCCCTCGGATAGCCCTCCGAGGGAGTCTCACCAGCCGGTGAGCGGTGGAGTCGTCTGCGACGGCGGCTCCACCCACGGCTCGACGACCGCCGCCCAGACGACGAACGCCACGGTCGCCGCGAACAGCAGCAGCCACAGCACCCGCAGGGTCAGCGTCCGTCGGCGCAGGCGCCGGGCGCCCCGGCGGACGACGTCCGGGTAGAGCTCCGCCGGCAGGGGCGGGGGCGTCCGTTCCAGCATCTGCCGGACCGCGGCCTCCTGGGCGGACCGGTTCACGGCGTCGCCGCCTTCGCCCGGCGCACCGCGGGAGCGGGGTCGGGATCGCGCGGCGGATGCAGCAGCGTCGCCGTCGCCCGTTCGCAGACCGCGCGGACCCGGTCGTCGGGCAGCCCCAGCAGCGCCCCCACCTGCTCCTCGGCGACGCCCTCGTACAGCCGCAGGACGAGGACGAGTCGCTGCCGCGGGGTGAGGCGGGCCAGCGCGCCGACGGGGGAACGCGCACGGGCACGGCCGAAGGGCAGCGTGGCGTACCGGTGCCAGGCGCCGTGCGCGAAGCGGGACGCGAGATCCTCGCGGGCGTGGTCGTAGGGGTCCTCGCCGCGCAGCCGGTCCCAGCACGCGTACGTGTGCGCGAGAGCCAGGGTCAGCAGGCGGCGGGCGCGCGGGTTGTCGTCCGGGGCCTCCGCGGTGAGCAGCGTGGCGGTGTGCAGCAACCGCCCGCCCGCTCCGGCGACGAACGCCTCGAAGTCGCGGTTCCTGCGGTGTTCCTGGGTCGTACGCCTCTCTCGCACACCGAGCCTCCCGCCTGACGGCGTCCTCCCGACGGCCATATGCCCGGTCTCATCTGAGGCCAGGGGCGGGCCGCCGGTCAAGAGCCGCGCACGCACGCCGGAAAGTCGTCCGCGCGCGTGCCGGGGGTCAGGAGGCGGTCGGCGACGGCTCCGCTCCCGGGACGCCCGAGGAGGCCATCCGGGAGGACAGCGCGGTGTTGAAGCGCGTGAGGAGCGCACAGAACGCCTCGCGCTCCTCCGGCGCCCAGTCGTCCGTCAGCTCGGCCATCAACTGCCGCCGGGAGGAGCGCACTTCCTCGAGGCGCGAGGCCCCGCGCGGGGACAGTTGCAGCACCACGGCCCGCCCGTCCTCCGGGTGCGAGGTCCGCTTGACCAGACCGGTGTCCACGAGCGGCGCCACCTGCCGGGTGACCGTCGAGGAGTCGATGCCCATGCTCGCCGCGAGCGCCTTGACGCCCATCGGACCTTCGTTGTCGAGACGGTTGAGCAGCAGGTACGCGGCGCGGTCCATGGAGTTGCGCACCTGTCCGACGCCGCCGAGCCGGGTCTGCTCGGCCCGGCGCGCGAACACCGCGACCTCGTGCTGCAGCGTGTCGAGAAGACCGGTGTCACCGAGGGTCGTCATGTCCATCGACATTTCAGGTGTTGTGGGCATGGCCGGGGGCTCACTTCATGAAGGGGCTGCTGGAATGGGGGACAGAGTACGCGGCTGGAAGGCGGGTCGTACCGGCGCTGCGGAAACCGGTCTCGGAGGTTGGTCACAGCGGTCGTTCCCGCCTGTGAACTGCGATGCTGGTGTCATGAGCTACAGCCCGGCTGACTCCTTGCGCACCGTCACCCTCGACGACGTGCGCGGCGCCCAGAAGATGCTGTCGGGCGTGGCCCGGGCGACCGCGATGGAAGGCAGCAGGCACCTGTCCCAGCTGGTCGGGGCGCCGGTGCACCTCAAGTGCGAGAACCTCCAGCGGACGGGATCGTTCAAGCTGCGCGGCGCCTACGTCCGGATCGCCGGGCTGCTGCCGGAGGAGCGGGCCGCCGGGGTCGTCGCGGCGAGCGCGGGCAACCACGCGCAGGGCGTGGCGCTGGCGTCGACGCTGCTGGGGGTGAGCTCCACGGTGTTCATGCCGCAGGGCGCGCCGCTGCCGAAGATCAGCGCCACCCGGGAGTACGGCGCGCAGGTGCGGCTGCACGGTCAGGTGGTCGACGAGACGCTGGCTGCGGCGCAGGAGTACGCGGCCGACACGGGCGCGGTGTTCATCCACCCCTTCGACCATCCCGACGTCATCGCGGGGCAGGGCACGGTCGGGCTGGAGATCCTGGAGCAGTGCCCGGAGGTGCGCACGATCGTCGTCGGGATCGGCGGCGGGGGCCTGGCGGCGGGCATCGCGGTCGCCGTCAAGGCGCTGCGGCCGGACGTGCGGATCGTCGGCGTGCAGGCGGCGGGCGCGGCGGCGTATCCGGCCTCGCTGGCGGCCGGGCGGCCGGTGTCGATCGGCAATCCCACGACGATGGCCGACGGCATCAAGGTCGGCCGGCCCGGCGACGTGCCGTTCGGCATCGTCGGGGAACTGGTGGACGAGGTGCGCACGGTGTCGGAGGGCGAGCTGTCCACCGCGCTGCTGCTGTGCCTGGAGCGGGCCAAGCTGGTCGTCGAGCCGGCCGGGGCGAGTCCGGTCGCCGCGCTGCTGAGCGACCCGGGCGCCTTCGAGGGCCCGGTCGTCGCGGTGCTGTCCGGCGGCAACGTGGACCCGGTGCTGATGGAGCGGGTGCTGCGGCACGGCATGGCGGCGCAGGGCCGCTACCTGGCCGTTCGACTGCGCCTTACGGACCGGCCGGGCGCCCTCGCCACCATGCTCGGGGCGTTGTCGGCGATCGACGCCAACGTGCTCGACGTGGGCCATGTGCGGACCGACCCGCGGCTCGGGCTGACTGAGGCGGAGGTCGAGCTGCACCTGGAGACGAAGGGGCCGGCGCACTGCGCCGAGGTCGGCCGAGCCCTGCGCGAGGCCGGCTACACCGTCATCGACTGAGACCCCGGCCGGGACGGCTGCGGCGGGGTGTCGGTGCAGGTCACGGCAGCCTCCGTCACCCATACGGGAAACTCCGTTGTGAGACGCGATACATCGCGTTATGGTCGATGTCGCCTCGCCCGTCCTGCTTCCCAGCGCAGGAGGAAAGGCGCGGTCTCGGGAGTCCTCGAAGAATCCCGCACGAAACACCCCACACGAAGCACCCCGCACGAAGCACCCCGCACGAAGAATTCCGCACGAAGCATCCCCAACGACGTGGAGACTCATATGCCAGGCGCCATCTACGCCGAAGGCCTGGTGAAGACCTTCGGCGACGTAAAGGCTCTGGACGGCGTCGACCTCGATGTCCCAGAAGGCACGGTACTCGGCCTGCTCGGGCCGAACGGCGCGGGCAAGACCACCACGGTGCGCTGTCTGACCACCTTGTTGCGCCCCGACAGCGGCCGGGCGGTGGTCGCCGGGCTCGACGTGCTCAGACACCCCAACGAGGTGCGCCGTTCGATCGGCCTGTCCGGCCAGTTCGCCGCGGTCGACGAGTACCTCACCGGCCGCGAGAACCTGCAGATGGTCGGGCAGCTCTACCAGATGAGGGCGAGCGCGGCGAAGGCCCGGGCCGCCGAGCTCCTCGAGCAGTTCGACCTCGCGGACGCCGCCGACCGCACGGCCAAGACCTACTCCGGAGGCATGCGCCGCCGTCTCGACCTGGCCGCGGCGCTGGTGGTCTCTCCGCCCGTGATGTTCATGGACGAGCCGACGACCGGCCTCGACCCCCGTAACCGGCAGTTGCTGTGGGAGGTCATCAAGCGCCTCGTCTCCGGCGGCACGACCCTGCTGCTGACCACCCAGTACCTGGAAGAGGCCGACCACCTCGCGCACGACATCGCGGTCGTCGACCACGGCCGTGTCATCGCCCGCGGCACCTCCGACGAGCTCAAGGCCCGCACCGGCGGAGAGCGCGTGGAGGTCGTCGTGCACGACCGCGGGCACATCCCGGTCGCGCAGGAGGTGCTGACCGGCTTCGGCAAGGGCGACACCACCGTCGAGCAGCACACCCGCAAACTCACCGTGCCCGTGACCGGCGGCGCCAAGCTCCTCGCCGAGGTGATCCGCGAGCTCGACGCCCGCGGCATCGAGATCGACGACATCGGCCTGCGCCGCCCCACACTCGACGACGTCTTCCTGTCCCTGACCGGACACGTGGCCGAGGAGCAGGCGGAAACCGACGACAACGGACAGAGCAAGAGGGAGACCGCCACATGAGTGCCGTCACCGACACCGTGCGCGGCGCGGCGCCCAAGCCCGCCCACCCGCTCGGCCAGTCCGTCCGCGACTCACTGGTCGTTGCGAAACGCAACTTGATCAGGATGTCCCGCATTCCGGAGATGGTCATTTTCGGGCTCGTCCAGCCCATCATGTTCGTGGTGCTGTTCAGCTATGTGTTCGGCGGTTCGATCAACGTCCCGGGCGCCGGACTCAGCCCCTCCGGGTACCGAGAGTTCCTGATGGCGGGCATCTTCGCCCAGACCGTCACCTTCGCCACCGCCGGCGCGGGGGCGGGCATCGCGGACGACATGCACAAGGGCCTCATCGACCGGTTCCGCTCGTTGCCCATGGCGCGCGGCGCGGTGCTCACCGGCCGTACGCTCGCCGACCTGGTGCAGACGACCCTGACGCTGGTGGTCCTCGCGCTCGTCGCCCTCCTGGTCGGCTGGCGCACGCACGAGAACTTCGGCAAGGTCCTGGCAGGCTTCGGCCTCCTGCTCCTGCTCGGCTACGCGTTCTCCTGGATCGGCGCCCTGATCGGCCTGTCCGTGCGCACCCCGGAGGCGGCCACCTCCGGCGGTCTGATCTGGCTGTTCCCGCTGACGTTCATCTCCAACGCGTTCGTGCCGGCGGAGAACATGCCCACGTTCCTGCAGACCATCGCGAACTGGAACCCGTTCAGCGCCACGGTCCAGGCGTGCCGCGAGCTGTTCGGCAACCTCCCGGACGGCTATCCGGTGCCGGACGCCTGGCCGATGCAGCACGCCGTGTGGGCGTCGCTGCTGTGGTCTGTGCTGATCATCCTGCTGTTCAGAACGCTGGCCGTCCGCAAGTACCGCTCGGCCACCGCGTGACGGCCGGCTGCGGCAGGCGGCTGCGGGGATGACGAAGCCCCCGGCGGCACGGGGCGCCGGGGGCTCGTCGGAAGATCCGGTACGCGAGTACGGGACGCAAGATCCGGGACGCAGGGTCCGCGAAGGGCTCAGCCGCTGTAGGGCTCGGCCTTGAGGATGCGCACGGAGGCCTTCTTGCCGTTGGGCAGCTCGTACTCCGCCTCCTCGCCGACCTTGTGACCGATGACGCCGGTGCCCAGCGGGGACTGCGGCGAGTAGGTCTCGATGTCGGAGCTCGCGTACTCGCGCGAGGCGAGCAGGAAGGTCATCGTGTCGTCCTCGTCGCCGTCGAAGGCGATGGTCACGACCATGCCGGGCGCCACCGTGCCGTCGGCGGAGGTGGGGGTCTCGCCCACCTTGGCGTTCTCCAGGAGCTGGGTCAGCTGGCGCACACGGAGCTCCTGCTTGCCCTGCTCCTCCTTGGCCGCGTGGTACCCACCGTTCTCACGCAGGTCCCCCTCCTCGCGCGCGGCCGCGATCTTGGCGGCGATCTCCGTGCGCGCAGGACCAGTAAGGTACTCAAGCTCGACCTTGAGCTTGTTGTACGCCTCCTGGGTCAGCCAGGTGACGGACTCGCTGGTCTGGGTCACAGGTGCTCCTCGTCGGTACTGGGAAGTCAAAGCATCGCCCACCCAGAAGCATGTTCCTCAGGTGATGGGCGAAACCACGAGCCTAACAATTCAGTGGCCGAAGGGGGAGGACATAAGCCACCAGAATTGCGTCGAGGCAGGTCAACGAATGTGTATTGCCGTGGGGGCCACCCCGCGAGGGGCTCCCGGGTCAGTCGGCGTGGCAGCCGAGCAGCTCCGCCGTCGTGCCCGTCGCGGTCGTACGCAGGGTGACCACCTTGTCGATGCGCGTGTCCGAACCGGAGAACCGGAAGTCCGCCCGGCCCACCTCGGCGCCGTCGGCGGCCTGCGAGCGCAGCGTGCAGTAGCCGCTCGTGCCCGAGTCCTTGCGGACTTCCAGATGCACCCGCACCGCGGAGTCCGAGGTCGCCTCGAAGGCGATCACCTCGGCGCTGATCTTGTTCTGGCCGACGTAGTGGTAGGCGAAGTAGCCCATCAGCGCCAGCAGCAGGGCGCCCAGCACCGCACCGGCGATCTTGAGCTTGCGGTCGGCGCGCTCGTCCGAGGAACGGCCGTACCGGCCCTCCGGAAGTCGCGTGCTGGCCGTGCTCATGATCGTCCTCTCGGCGCGGAATTATTCGCCCCCCGAGTCGGTCACTATAGAAGCCTGCGATCGCGCCGGTGCACACCGGGCGCCGACTTACCGAGGATTGAGTCTTGACTGACCAGCTGCGACTGATGGCCGTCCACGCCCACCCCGACGACGAGTCGAGCAAGGGCGCGGCCACCATGGCGAAGTACGTGTCCGAGGGGGTGGACGTGCTGGTCGTGACCTGCACGGGCGGGGAGCGCGGCTCCATCCTCAACCCCAAGCTGCAGGGCGACACGTACATCGAGGAACACATCCACGAGGTGCGCAAGAAGGAGATGGACGAGGCCCGCGAGATCCTCGGCGTCCGGCAGGAGTGGCTCGGCTTCGTCGACTCCGGCCTCCCCGAGGGCGACCCGCTGCCGCCGCTCCCCGAGGGCTGCTTCGCCCTGGAGGACGTGGACAGGGCGGCCGGCGAGCTGGTGCGGCAGATCCGCGCCTTCCGTCCCCAGGTGATCACCACCTATGACGAGAACGGCGGCTACCCGCACCCCGACCACATCATGACCCACAAGATCTCCATGGTGGCGTTCGAGGGCGCGGACGACACCGAGAAGTACCCCGAGGCCGACTTCGGCGCCGCGTACCGGCCGCTGAAGCTGTACTACAACCAGGGCTTCAACCGTCCGCGCACCATGGCGCTGCACCAGGCGATGCTCGACCGCGGCCTGGAGTCCCCCTACGGGGAGTGGCTCAAGCGCTGGGAGGAGTTCGGGCAGCGGGAGCGCACGCTCACCACGCACATCCCGTGCGACGACTTCTTCGAGATCCGCGACAAGGCGCTGATCGCCCACGCCACCCAGATCGACCCCGACGGCGGCTGGTTCCGCGTCCCGATGGACATCCAGCGGGAGGTGTGGCCCACGGAGGAGTACGAGCTCGCGAAGTCACGCGTCGACACCGCCATCCCCGAGGACGACCTCTTCGCGGGCATCCGCGACAATGCCTGATATGAGCGCAAGCGTGAGCCTGGCAATGACGCATCTCGTCCCCCTCGCCAAGGAGGTCGACGAGAACAAGGTCACCCCCGGCGTCCTCGGCTTCATCGTCTTCGCGGCGATGGCAGTGGCCGTGTGGGGCCTGATGAGGTCCATGAGCAAGCACATGGGCAAGGTCGACTTCAAGGAGTCGGGCGCGGAGCGGACCGCCGCCCGCGCCGCGGGGGACGCCCCCCCGGGGGCCCCCGCGACCACCACCCACGGGGATAGGTATAGGACACCGCTGAAAACACAAAACGCCACAACAAAAAACGGGTGTG
>NZ_JBEPBI010000090.1:0-30137 GCF_040299045.1 Streptomyces sp. NPDC001027 | reverse complement strand
ATGCTTGTTCTTTTCACTTATTTGTCGGGGTGTTGTTTGGCCCCCCCCCGCCCCCGCCCCCCCGCCCCTGGACCGGTGCCGGCACCCCCCTTTTTTTTTGCGCGGACGTGAGATCCATTCACGCAGGCCTGTGATCAGTTGAGTCGGCCGGCCGCGTTCAGCTCGAAGAGCAGGATGCGGTGCAGTTGGTCGAAGACCCCGGCCTGCTGCCATCACTTCAGGCGACGCCAGCAGGTCCGTCCGGAGCCGTACCCCAGCTCCAGCGGCAGCAGTTGCCAGGCGATGTCGTTGTAGAGCACGTACAGAATGCCTTATCAGGGGATGTACTCCTCCATAAGCTTGCCCAGGTGCAGGATCATCGGCAGCCGGGTCGCCTTGCTGGTGTGCGTGTGGAAGCGGCGCAGTGTTTGCACGTACAGCGCCAGCTGGTCCGGATCGTCGCCGTCCTGGAGGAAGGAGGCGTGGATGTGCAGCGAGGTGGGGTTCTGGCCGTTCCTGTTGTCGTTGTCCGGCCCGGACAGCTTGCTCACGCCCTTGGGTAGTTGGCTGGTGTCGGGGCGGGGGTTGATGGCCAGGTAGCCGCGATCGTTCCACCGCGCGACTCCGGAGAACCGCCCCCATCCGTATGGCAGTTCGGGCAGCGCCGCGACCGACTCCGCCTCTGCGGCATCACCGCCCACGCCATCGCTCGCGCCTTCGCCTGCTGCGCCTTGGCCCTGGGCGGCTCCTAGGTGGGACTCCGCATGGTCCTGGCTGTCGCCGGCATCCTCGATGTCGGCGACAGGCTCGGCCGCTTCCGGGGCCGGACCGATGCCGAAGCCGTGGGGAAGCTCGTTGTTGTCGTCATTGATCCGCACAATGCGCAGGCCCGGCAGGCTCGTCGGTGTGCGGGGGACGGGCACCGCTTCGGGGTCGGTGAGCGAGGCCCCTGGCCACATGAGTGCGTCGGCGGTGATGTGCTGGTTGGACAGCCAGGGCCAGAACCCTTTGTTGCGCAACGTCGCGGCGCGGGCGATGAAGAGTCGGTCGTGGGTGTCGTCCTCGGCGAGCGCGCCGCGCAGGAAGCGGGCAAGCGTTTCCTGGTCGGTCCGCTTCACTTTCCCGCGACCCTCGGCCAGCGCCGCGGGAAGCAGTTCGAGAGGGATCTCCGGTTCGACGGGGTGGTTCTGGCTCGGGATCAGCTGACCGGTCGCGGTGCCGTCGGTACGCATCCGAAGCAGCATCGGAACGAAGTGAGGACCTGCGTGGGCCAGCCACAGCGCGGAAACTTCCAGCGCTGAGGTGCCGAACAGCGGTGGGAGCGTGGGGAGACGGCCCAGCTGCCTCAGCAGGTCCAGCACCGCGGCGGTGATGCGCTCGATGTCCTGCTTGCGTACCTCGGTGTTCTCGAACGGGTGCAGGCCGGTGCTCCTCGCGGCCGGGTTCGGGTCTCGGTTGACGGGCTTGATGATCTGGACCAGCCGGTTGCACCGGGGCGGCAGGGCGTTCTTCAGCGGTTTCTTCGGGTCCTCCAGCCGGGCGGCCTTGTAGTAGCCCGGGCCCTCCAGCTCGATGAGGCAGCCGACCGGGCGGTCCTCGGGCGGGAACGCGTCCTGCCACAGCCGGGCGCGTTCCTCGAGGGCGGCCTGGCGGGCCCGGCGGCGCTTGTCCGGGTCGCTGTCGGTGGCCTTGGACCAGCCGGCCAACAGCAGCCCGGGCTTGACCAGGCGCAGCCGGACACTGAACTCGTTGCCGCGGTAGCAGCCCACGACCGCGTCGCCACGGTGGGCAGTGGTGATGTGCTCCAGGCCCAGGATCCGGGTGAGCACGAGGTGGACGGCGTCGGCGGTGCGCGGCGTCGCGTGCCACAGCTCGATCGGGTACTCGACGCCCGCCTTGGTGCGCTTGTTCGGCAGCCGCCGCGAGTGCGGCTTCACCTCCGCCGCCGGGGTGACCGGCACGAGGTGGTGCTTTTCAAGGGCCGGGGCCAGGGCTTCGAAGACAGTCAGGTGGTCGATCGGCTGGAAGCCGGTCCCGGTGGGATGCCCACCGGTCTCCCGCGTCCCATCGTCGTTGTTGTCCTCGTCGTCTTTGAAGTAGTTGTAGCCGGTGCTGTGCTGCAGAAACGCCCGGGGCTTGGGTGCTTGGTCGCCCCCGGGCTCGCTCGGGGAGGCGTAGCGGGCCGGATCCTTGCGGACATGGTCAGGCAGCGGGAACAGGTCGGGGCTGGGGAGCCGTGACAGGATCCGGGGCAGGCCGGGCTTCCACGTCCACCGCATCTCGTCCTTGACACCGGTCACGGTGACCGGGGCGCGCAGCAGCGTATCCCGCTCGGTGTCGCGCAGCACGCCGCTCGGTGCGTACAGCAGCATGGTGGCGGTGGCGGGCTCGTACTGGCTGCGCCTTGGGATATAGGCGGGCTGGGTGGCGGCCATGCGCGCGACGTGCGGGACTACCCGCAGCAGCAGCCGCTCGTCGTGGGGGAGTGTCACCACGTTGAAGCGCAGGTAGTGGGTGCTGTAGCCCTGCTCGCCGCCTCGTGCCAGGCGGGTCGGCGGCCACAGGAACACTGACCGGTCACCGTCGGGCGAGGCCGGGCCCATGATCCACGAGGATCCCTGGTCGGTGTCGCGGCCACCCAGTCGGCAGTTTCGGTCGACCCAGCTGGCGGCAAGAAATGTCGCCAGCATCTTGTAGGCGGCCTCGCTGGGCTCGGCGGTGCCGTTCGGTCGCACGCCGCGTTCGAGCAGGTCCGGCCGGGCGGGCTTCCACTGCAGCTTCAGCGCATCGCCGATGACCTCGCCCCATGGGACGTCGGCCTGGTGGGGGGCGACGTGCCCGCAGACCCAGGCCTCCAGCGCGAGTGCCACCACGGTGGTGTCAGCAAGCGGGCGCATCGCGCGCAGCCAGGTGCCGACGCGCAGGTCGGTGGAGACAGCCAGCAGCTGCGGCTCCAGCTCCAGCAGCAATTCCGTGAGCGCCCACGTCGGCAGGCGGTCCTTGTGGCGCGCTTTCGGATTGGAGGCCCAGGCCCGCTCCAGGCGGGGGAGTAGATCGCTGGGGAATGCCGCGCTGTGCAGATCGCACGGCCACCACTCGTCCGGTTTCGCGGCGAACAGCGGGAACTGGATCCCGCTGAAGGAGATTTTCGGTCGCTTCGGTCGCTCGGTCATCGGCCCCAGTCCATAGTCTCGAAGAGGTTGTCCAACAGGCCCCAGGTCGCACTCGCGATCTCGTGCTCGAGTCGCCGCCCAGGCAGCGCGCCCGGCTCCGGGGGATCGAGCAGGCGATTGATCAACTGCCGGCCGGCGACCAGCACGCTGGTGCGGTCGGTGTCCTCGGCCGTCTCGCGCAGGCTGGCGGCCCGGGGCGCGAACGCGGCGTCGATCAGGTAGATCCGGGTCGGCACGTTGCCGCGGATCGTGCGTCCGAGCGTCTGGTACAGCTGCACCATCAGGTCGCTGACAAACGCCCGCCGAAGGTCGACGCGGGCAAGGCGGGAGAAGAACAGCGGCTGCCCCATCAAAGTCAGCCACAGGCCGCGGGCATCGGCGCGCAGCAGTTGGGCCTGCTTGCTCAGGTTCACACCCGGGGCCGTGCCGTCCACCGGGTCCAGCAGTCGCTGCATCGCGTACTGGTTGAGAACGGCGAGCGGGAACGACAGGTCGTCGGCGGGCGGGTGCAGCCTGGCGAGGTAGAACAAGGCACCGAACGCCGCCACCCCCCGTCCGTTGAGGACGTTGTGGCCGCGCTGCAGCGATCCCTCCGGGGCGAGCATGACGTCGGCGTCCGTCGCGGCGAAGCGCCCGATCCGCCGGTAGGCCAGCCCATACCGGCCAGGGGCCTCGGAGTCGGGTGTGACGTGGCGGGCCGCCAGGCGGGTCTTGAGGTTCATGTGAAGTGCGCACGCGGCCGCGTCCTTGCCGCTGAGTGTGACGAACGCGAGCCGCTGACGATCGGGGTCCAGCCGATCACGCACCTGGTCGACCAGCGACCTGGAGGCCCCGGGCGCGGGGTTGCAGATCGCGTCCAGGACGGCGCGCAGCGCGTCCTCACGCTGCTGGCGGCCACCGGCGCCGGATACGAAGATGCCCTTGTGGTCGCCGGGTCGGTACTGTGGCCGAAACAGCATCCTGCTCTGGCGCAGCGCCTGCGCGCACGGCTCGGGTTCGCGCAGGATCAGCTGTGGAGTGATGGCCACGTGGTAGCGCGCTGAGCCGGGCATCCAGCTCGTGGCAGAGGTGAGCACCACGTTGGGGCCCTCGATACCCTCGCATCCCAGCAGGTCGTGCAGGTGGTAGAGCAGCCAGCGGCCCACCCCGCGCAGCCACAGGATCTCCAGCGAACCGCTGGTGCCGTCCCGGTTCGGTTTCCACTGCAGGGCCAGCATGTTGCCCATGGCCTGCTCCGGCACGAGCATCTGCAGGTCGGGCGGCGGCTGGTGTTTGAAGAAGCTGTCGGCCGCCTCCATCGGCATCTGCTTTTGGACCGCGGGCAGCAGCGAGTTGGCGCCGAAGAAACTCGTGGTGATCCGCGCGGACCAGATGCCGGCCATGAGCAGCCGTACCAGCTGCGGAAGCATCTGCTCAACCCAGCCGCTGACGTTCCCGTCCTTGTCCTTCGGCGCGTGTTCGAGTAGCCATCCCTCGGCCGCTTCCTTCCCGGACCATTCGGTGTCGTAGCCGGCCGTCATCGCGGTCAGCAGGCGGTCCAGGTGACCGGGAGGCGCCTTGAACGGGTCCCGGGCAGGCGGAGCGAGGAACTCGTCGAAGAATCGGTCCGCGGCCTCTTCCTCCTTGGCCTGGTCCGGCCGCTCCTGCAAGGTGGTGATCCCGTGCAAGGACCGGGCCAGCCGATTCAGCAGGGAGAAACCGCTGAACGGGCCCTCCGCGACGATCTCCGACAGCAGATCCTCGCCGCCCCGGCCCCTGCCGCTCCCGCCCTTGTCCTGGCTCTTGTTCCTCTTGTCCGGCGGAGTCACCAGCAGCGGGTACAGGCCGGCCAGCGCCTGATAGTGCCGCAGCATGTAGCCCTGGTAGCGGCGCACATCAGGGTGGGTCAGCGGCTGATGCCAGGCGGCGTCGAGACTGTCATGGCAGGCGATCGCCGTGCGGGCGCTCCAGCCACCGGGAAAGGTGAGTGGCTCCTGCAGCATGAACCGCTGGTCGAAATCGCCCATCACCTTGTCGGCCTCGTCGACCAGCAACAGGCCCAGCTCGTGCTGGATCGCCTCGATCTGCCGCGCCCGGTAGGAGGAGCCCTCCATCCTGCTGCTCACCAGACCGGAAGATGTCATCACCCACACCTGCGCATCCGGGACCGCGCGCGCTGCAGCCTGCTGCGGGCACACGTGCGTCAACGGGCAGTCGTGCAGCTCGCGCTTCTTCGGCAGCTTCAGCCGCCCGCGGCAGGGGAAGTCCTCCTCCCGCAACGGCGCGTCACCGCGCCCGGCACCAGTACGCAGCGGCTCGAGCAGGCACATCGACGTGGTGAACTCCGCCGCCGGATCCAACTCCGGGCCGGGCAGCGCGTGCCCGGCGTCCACGTCGTACAGCTCGTCGCGCCAGTAGCTCTCCACGTGGCGTTCGCGGGTGGTACGGCCGATCAGCGGGACCGCGCGGATCCCCAGCGCGCGCAGGAACCGCACCTTGGCCAGCGCGGCGCTGATCGACGGCATCACGTAGCCCACCCGCAGTCCGCGCTGGACACCGATGAACGCCAGCCCGTCCAGCAAGGTGCTCTTGCCCGCATTCATCAACCCGACCGTGTGGGCGATCCCATCGACGGTGAACACCCCCAGGCCGTCGACGAGTCGCCCGGCCGTTTGGTCGACACGCGAGAACGTCATGTTCTGAAAGCGGCGCTCGAAGTCGCGGTCACTGATCTGCGGGTGTGACTCCAGGGCCCGGTCCATCTCCTTGAAAGCCTGGGCCAGATCGTCGCGGGTGACAGGAAACGGTTCCCGGACGCGGCTCGCGCGCGCAGCGAGCCGTACGGGCGGCGGGGCGACCTGGATCCAGGACGGGATTCGCAGGCTCTCGACCGCGCCGTCGCGCCGTTTGAAGAAGCACTCGGCGCCCGGCGGCACCGGTTCGTGAGCCGGCTCGATGTCGTAGGGAACCGCGTCGGTGAGCGCAGCCCGGTAGACGCCTTCTCGCTGCGGAAGATGCGGCGAGGGGTACCGCTCGAAGAGGGTGTGGTTGAGGACCCGATGCCCGGGCGGGCCAGCGGTGGTGAACATCCGCAGCTCGACCGGGACTTTGCGATACTCGTTCAGCCGCTCGCGCCACTGGCCGCCGCGCGCCGCGTCGCCCATCCGAAGCCGCACCCGCCGGACGACCTCCAAGCCCGTCGGCCCCAGGTCCGCATAGTGGTTGAGCGCCGTCCACAGTGCGCCGACCGGCTGCCCGGTCAGGTGCTGCTCCAGATAGAACAAGCCGAGCTCGAGCTGGCAGAACTCCGCCGGCGACAGGTCACCCAACCGTGCATCCAGGCTGGTCTGCTGGAGGTCGGTGACCAGGTCCTCGTACCACTGCGAGCCCATCCTCACCACGGTGTGCCTCCAAGAGCCCGGGCACGGGCCTTCGAGACGAAGTCACCCTCGGAGATGACCCGGACGCCGTCGCTGCGGCCCTGCATCTCCCGCTTGAGGTCGTCGACATAGTGCTTCTGCTCAAACCGGTGCTGGGGCAGGATCAAGAACCGATACCGTGCCCGCATGCGCTGGTCCCATTTGAACGAGCGCCCCAGCATCGTCGCGCTCGTGCAGTCTTTGGCGTCCCCAGCCCACCACTCGGACCGATTCGGATCATCCGGCGCGGCCGGATCGCGGAACTCCACGGCGACGTCGCAGGCGTCCATGCCCGGCCACTTGTGAAGCCGCGCCCGCCCTTCCGGGAGATGCCGAAGCGCATCGAACAGGCGCTTTTCCACCAAACCCGGGTCGTGCATGCAGACCCGCACGCCGCGGTGCTGCACGTAATAGCCCTCCAGCACCTTGAGCTGCCTGATTACCGGAACCCCGGTACAGCCGGGCGTCCCGCACATCTCAACGCCCTCGTGCAGGGGGTTGCCGCAATCGCTGCAGACCCGGCAGGACGCAGACCCGCCGGTCTTGCGGTACTGGTAGGCGGCGTCGAAGAAGTCCCGCACATACAGGCGCCCGTGACGGTCCACCTCCCTGAACCGCCCCGTGAGCTTATTCAGCTCAAGATCGGATACCACCGGCGTCTCGATCAGGAACAGCCGCAGCGCCACATAGGCCTGCTGGACCTCCTCCTCCGTGCGCCCGTGCAACTCCGCCGCGACTTGCAGCTTGGCGAACGCCCGATTCTCCGTGAGCTCAGCCTCGACGTCCGACCTGGGCGCGAGACGGGCCGCCTCATCCGCGAACGCCGACAATTCCTCGCCGTCGATCAACAGGCTCTCTGCGTCGCTGTCAGAGACATCCAGTCGCACAGGCCAGCACCCCAGCGGCAGTCGGCACCAGGCGAACACCTCCATGTCGCTGACCGGCGGATTGCTTCCCTGCTCCAGCGCACGCCACCACAACCGTGTCACACCCGTGCGCCACGCCTGCGGGAGCAGGCCGGTCGTGGGCTCCGCCCCTTCACGGACGCGCTGGCGCTCCCACAGGATCCGTGCCAGGCCGGCCGCCAGCAGTTTCAACGTCATGTAGTCGTCGGCGATGTTGCTGCCGACCTCGGCCAGCCGCTCGTCGGCTGCCTGGTGCACCGTCACCCGCGCACCGTACACACACACTTACGAACAGCAACGTTTCTGTTGTTGCAGGTCACCCCGTGGAGTACTGAGAGATGAATGTGCAAGGGTGAGTGTGGTAAAGCGACGATGGTCGAGCCTGGTCCACAGCAGCGGCCGCTTCGCTCTGTCACGGTTCTGGACGCTCGCCGCAATGACGTGGACGGTCAGGGGCAGGCCGAGACTATCGGTGACGATCAACCTCTTGTGGTCCTTCAGCCGCGGGGACCGTGTCGGCAGTGCGGACGGACTGCGAGTCGATCAGCCCCGCGCCTTGCTCGGCGTCGCCAGTGACCTGCTCGGGCACATGTCCGACAGCGATTCGGCTTCGCCGAAGCTTCGACATCGTCAGCCGTACCTCCAAAGTCGCCGACCCCCCAAAGCGACTGTCCGGGAGAGAGGAATTCCAGGCATCGCTCGCCTTGGCCCTAGCACTCGCCGCACTGCATTCTCGCAGCGGGCCGGCTCTCGGCTCCCTGTTCCTTGTCGAGAGCTTCGCAGCCCTCGACACCACTGCACTGGACTCGGCCCTCAAGGTGCGGTCGGCCCGGCCGGCGGCGGCGCCCGCGAAGTCGGCTTCGGCGCCGACGGCGCCGCCCGCGGTGACCTTGCACCTAGTCCGGCAGCGACCGCCTTGTCATGGTGATCAGCCACCTGCACGCCGTCGCTGAGGCCGTCGACGACGTGCTGTTGGTGGAGCACACCGCTGCCGGGTCATCCGCGCTCTGGCTCACACCGGACGAGCGCGAAGAACTGGCACAGGCTGATCTGGCCAGCGGCCTGCAAGCACTGGCACGGTAGTTCGGCCACATCGTGCGGTGTTCCGCCCGGCAACCTCCGGTTCGCTACTGCGTCCGGGATGCTGGCTCGGCGCTTCAGCGGTGGCGCAGCCGGGCCAGGAACCTGCGCCAGCGCCGCCACCGGCGCGGTCGGCCTTCCCGGGCGACGGCCGGTTCGGGATCAGGCGCCAGAGCGGCCGCCGCCGGGCTCTGGAGAGTCTGATCCGCGGCGGAGATGGTGCTGTCGGGGGAGGCAGCGGTGTCGGCGGGAAGCGGGAGGGCGAGTTGCCGCGGTCGGGCGGCGGCGAGCCGGGACTGCTGCTGAGCGTAGCGTTCGCGGGCTTTGCCGCGCCGGTACGACTCGCGGCCGGACTGAGCCGCTTCCAGGTCGGTCATCGCGGTGACCGCAGCGCCCAGCAGGGTGGGGGCGGCCAGGGCGCGCAGGGGCAGGGGCAGCAGGCCCCACCAGGCGGCGTCGTCGGCGGGCCTGGGCTGGCTGATCTTCCAGTCCCGCTGCCAGGAGGCTGCCGATCCGCTCCAATCCTCTTCGGCCCGGGGCGGGTATGTGATCGAGTGGCCGCCGAAGGGCAGCAGCAGTGTGCCGTCGTCGCGCCAGGCCACGGCGAACTGGGCTTGGGCCAAACGCCGCTGGCCGGAGGTGGGGCTGATCTTGTCGATGCGCTGGTCCTGTCGGCGGGTACGGACCTGGACTTGGCCAGCCGCTCGGTAGTGGGCGCCGTCATGGCGGTCGAACAGGACCCACTGCCGCGTTGCGGTGTCTCGGTCGGCCAGGATCCGGTCGGCCTGGTGGTCGCTCAGCTCGCCGTGGGGAAGGTGGATGACGACGCCGCCGGAGGGGGCCTCCAGCCGCAGTGCCAGCACCGGCATCACCTCCGGCTCGGCGGTGGCCGTCACCGCCGCCTGGATGCGTACTCCGGGCGCGGCGGCAGCGAGGCGCTCGGAGAGAGCCTGGGTGTCGGTGACGGCGGCACGCACACGGGCCAGATACCCGGGGGTAGCCGGGCAGCGGTCGATCTCGTGCCGGTTGTGACGGAAACGGGCGGTGAAGTCCGCATGGTCGCGGGGCCCGCACAGCTCCAGCGTCCGCCCGCACGCCAGACAGCTGTAGCGGCCGGAAGCCTGCCCGCGCGGCAGCACGCGGACGCTGTCCGGGGCCTGGCGAAGGTCGACGAGCAGGCCGGTGACGGTGTCAACGGCTATGTCCCCGTGCCTGGGGCGGCGGCGGCCGACACGAGGTACGGCGCGGGCAGGGTGGCGGACGACGGAGGAACGGCGGCTCGCAGTAGCGGCGGTGCGCATAAGTCAGCTCCCGGTAACGCAGTTGGGGTTGAGCGGTATGCCTTGAGCGTGCGGCGGCCGGGAATTGTCCACACCACCGACGGAGGGTTCGCGCAGGTCGACTCTGGACATTGCTTGGTATGTCCTGGACAAATGAATGCGCTGATGGGGGCATGGATGGCGGGTGGGGGAAAGCGGGGCCGCAAACCGGCCGCGATCCGGGCGGAGACGCCCCAGGCGCGGGCGTTAGCCGAGTTCCTCAGGGAACTGCGCGAGAAGTCCGGCAAGACCTACGACGACCTGGCCAAGGAACTCAGCTGGTCCCGCTCAAGCATCGGCAACCACCTGTCCGGCACGGTCCCGACGATGGATGTGGTGCTGAAACTGGTCGAGGCCACCGCCCCAGCCGGCCAGCTCGAGGCGATGAAGACCCGGGCGGTCCGGCTGTGGGAACGGGCGACCAACCCGCCCGCCGGGGACCTGGCCGTGCGGCGGCCGCCCCCGGGTGCCGCGCCGGCCGCCGCACGGTTCATCGCCGAGGGCCGCGGACGCCTGGCCCAGGCCGACGCCCACAGCCACCGACTGGCACAGGACCTGGCCACCGCCCAGGAACTCGTGGTTCTGCTGACCACTCTCAACGCCCAGCTGCGGGTCCAGATCGAACAGCTCGCCGCCGTCTCGCCGGAGAGCGAGAACACCGGCCAGGCCCAGGAGAAACTCACCCGCGCCATCGAGCAGCTCAAGCAGACCGAACAGGACCTCACCGAGGCCCGCCAGGCCCGCAACGAAGCGGAGAAACTCGCTGCCACCGCCCGCCACCGTTGCCTGGAACTGGAAGAAGAACTCGCTCTCCTCCGCCTGGTCGGCCCCGCCAAGGAAGAGGCCGCCGCACCACAAGCGGAAGAGCCCGCCCCGGACTTGGAGCAGACAGCATTCCTGGCCGACCCAGCCCAGGCCCTGCGCACCGCACGCCTCCTCCTCGACCAAGGTCACGCGCTGCGCACCGAAGTGGCCGGCCAAATGGGACTGGCGGCCACCACCGCCGCCACCGACATCACGGTGCGGCGCAGCGAGCGCTGGCACACCGCCACGACGCTGCTCGGCCGCACGCTCGGCTGCCTGATCACCGCCGCCGGCGCCTCGCTCCACCTGGTAGCCCTTGCCGCACACGCCCCCGGCTGGATCGTGATCACCGACCCGGTCGCCCTTTCCGGGCTCGTCCTGGTCGCCGAACCCTGGCACCTGACCGCGCGCCTGTGGCCGTGGCTGCGCGCCGCTGCCCGCCGCGAACCCCTGCCCCGGCCGCTGCCCATCACCTACGCCACGCTCGCCCCCCGCGCGCTGCGCTGCCTGACCGCGGCCCTCGCCGCCGCCGGCGCGGTGGCGAGCGTGCAGGCCGGCATCTCCTGGGGCCCGTGGTGGTGGCTGCTCACGGCCCCCTGGACGATGCTGTTCTTCTCGATCACCGTCGTGGGCTACGACCCGGCTCTGCGGCGCACCACCCGCGCAGCCCTGGCCGACCTCACCGCCGACCTGCGCGCACCCAAACTGTCCCCGAACCATGCCGCCGAACTCGCCAAGAAGCAGCCCTGGCTGCGAGTGATGGACGCGCAGTGGATCGACCGCCGCGCCGACGAACTCCACACCGTCCTGTCCGGCAAATGGCGCGAGACTCCTGCATGGATGTGGATCTGCCTGACCCCGATCGTCCTACCCGGCCTGTACGGCATCGGGGTCGGCCTCGCCCAGGCCGTCGGAGCTCTCGACCTCGGCCACCACGCCCACCTGGCGGCGCGCACCGTCGACGAACCGGTCACCCGGTTCCTCCACGCCCATACCGCCGGCCTCCCGCTCACCCCCGGGGCGGCGCACGCCCTGTGGATCGGCCTCGGCATCCTGGCGCTGGTGCTCTCCACCGTCGTTCGAGCCTTCGCGGCCCGGCTGACATGGACACTGTGGGGGATGGGCACCGTTGCGATGACGTGGTTTGGGACCGGACAGGCCGCCCGGGGCACCGCGGCCGGCCTGGTGGCCGTCGTCTGGGGGCTGGTGTCGATCATCGCGCTGAACGGTGTCGGACAGCGCCCCCGGATCACCACGATCAACCTCTTCGGCGATGTACGTGCTGCCACGCAGTCTGAGAAGGACACAGACTCGGTAGAGACCGGCGCCGGAGAGAAGACAGGCCGCGAATGAGCCAGGCGTTTACGCGCAACGCGCGCGGCGTGATGGCGTCCTCCAACTCCAAGAACCCGTCCAGGGCGGACCTTGGTAGGTCTCGGGCGGCTGGCCTGCACTGCAGTGGCGGCTTCGGGTAGCGCCTTGACCTCACTGGCGCAGATCCGGCTGATGCCGACTCTCTCCATGGCGTGGGCGAGCATATGACGTTCCTCCAGGACGGCGAAGCCCTGTTCTCGTATGAGATCGGAAATGACAAAGAGTCGCTGTACCTCTTCTCGCTGACCGCGGCCCCGCCGGGGATTGAGCCTTGGTCTACCCGGCGCCGGAGGACGCGACGGGACACGAGGCGACCGGGGTGACGGACTCGGCCCGGGACAGGGCGACGGTCATGGCGACACCGTCGATCTTGACCATGCCCCGGCGTGCCGAGACGACCTCCCCGCACAGCGTGGTGGTGCCCTGCCGGATCATCAGCCCGGGAGGGCCCCTGAGAGCGACGTACCAGGTCAGGCCGACCGCCGTGACGAGCAGGGCCGTGCACAGGCACGTCAGGGTGATCCCTGCGCGCAGAACGCAGGCGCTGGCCAGTGCTTCGTCGTGGTCCTCGACCTCGACCGGCCGCCCCGTTGCGTCGTCGGTCGCAGACAGCCGGCAGGCGTAGGGGCGGCCATGTGCCGCGCGCAGCAGGCAGAAGGCTCCGACTGCACCCACGGACAGGGCGGCCACCAGCAGAACGCCGGCAGCGACGGACCAGCCGGAGGGCGAGCTGTCCGACATCGCTATGGTTCCTGATCAGGCCGAACCCGATGAGCCCGGCCAGGAGCGTGCCGAGACCGTTGTGCCAGGCCACGGCGACCTTTCGCACCCGGCCGAGTTCCCGCTCCAGGGCCCGCCGCAGCGACCAGGCCCGACGGACCTGAGCAGCCATCGGCGCGGGGCCGGGCAGCAGAGGGCCACTCATCCGCCGGCCCTGGAGGGCAGCAACAGACTCCAGAACGCGCCACAGCCGGTATGGCCCTCGGGGGAGCCCTCGTAGACGGTCTCGGCCGTGTAGTACATGACGACCGGAGTAGCGTGCCCGGGGGCCGCCCTGGTGGCGGCGCGGAAGAGTTCTTCGGCGACGGTGAAGTCCCTCGGCTGACCGCAGCGCGGGCAGGGTCCGGAGAGCACCAGTGCGGAGCCGAAGTCCTCCAGGGTGAAGGTGGCCGCGGCTCGCTGGGCGAACTGATCCTCGGTGGGGAGTTCCGTGCGGCCGTCGCTCAGGTCGGCACATGACCTGAGAATCCTGCATGGGTTCAGTGGCATCCGGTCGGGGGTGCCGGTGCGGAGGAGTGATGGTCAGAAGTACTGGCCGTTGTGGTTCCGGCGTTCTGCGAGGTTCTTGTAGGCGGTCTCGGCATTTTCGACGTCTTTGAAGGCGCCGGCTTCGATCAGGGGCCAGGTGGGGCTGATCTCGTGTGCGATGGTGGCGGCCAGGCCGTGCTCGTCGTGACCCCAGTGAGAGGCGAAGAGGTACATGCCGGGCCAGGGCTGATCGCTCTGGCCGACGGCGACGAGGGAGGTGAGGAGCTCGAAGCGGTCGCACGCCGTCTCGTAGGCGGCGTCGTTGGGCTCGATCGACCGGAGGGGTTCGCGCCCTTCGCCGCGCAGTAGCGGACTTTGCGGATGGATCCACTTGTTTCCGTTGTCCGCACGGGTGACGTCGTGGATGCTCGGGTCGCTCAGCACATCTGCAGGGTTGAGGTAGCGGGCGGGGTTCACGGGTTGCCGGGAGTTGAAGGGGGAGCGGAAGGAGGGTTCGGTCAGGAGCCGGGCCAGGAAGTGCTCGCGCCGGGCGAGGATGGCGGCGATGCCCATGGTCCAGGTGGCCAGCAGTGCCGGATAGTGGCGCAGGGCCTCCAGACCGGGCCGGTAATGTCCTGGGACGCTCTCGCGGGTGCGGGTCAGGTGCTGCACGGTGCGCAGCCACAACTCGTCGTGGCGTCCGTCGTCGTGGAAGACGCCGGTGGTCAGCAGGTGGAGCAGGGTGTCGCAGTCGGCGCGGTAGCCACGGGCGCTGTCGGCGAACGCCTCCCCGTTCAGGGGGTACTTTTCCGGCGTCGCGCGGTCGAGGACCTGGCCGGTGGTCTGATCGACCAGGTCGAAGAGGTCGATGCGGCGCACGGGGTCGGGCAGGGACCGCTTGAGCCGGACCACGGCCATCTCCCGGGTGACCGGGGCGTCGGTGAGCCGGTCGAGAGCGTCGAGACGGCGGACGAGATCGGGGAAGAACTCATCGGCGGTCATGCCGGGGATGAGCGTGGCGGCATGCCGGGCGGTCAGGCGGCGCGCGGCCTCGCCGAGCGGACCCAGGTGTGACCAGAACAGCGGGTAGCGGCGGGACCGGGTGCCCTCGATGGCACGCACCAGGGCATGGTCCCAGTCCGCGGACCAGCCGCAGACAATCAGCCCGTATTCATCCAGCACTCGGTCCAGGACGCGGGCCTGCTCTTCGGGGTAGGTGCCGAGTTCGTCGACGGTGTTGCGGGACTGAAGGTCGAGATAGTCGCCATGCAGCTTGATCACGGTGGCCCGGGAATGGGCCAGCGGGGTGGCGGCATCGAACTGGTCGGGTCGGTGGATGACCTGCGGTGAAATCCCCACGTCCTCCAGTGCCCGCTCGGTCAGGCGGTCGAAGTTCGTCGTCAGGATCACCCGCACCGTGCCGCGCAGCACCAGTTGCGCCACCGCGCGGTGCGCGATGCCGGGGACCTTCTCTCCCCCATCGTGGGCGGCCTCGTCGGCTTCGAAGTACTGGGCCAGTACGGCCTGCCGGGCGGCCGCGTTCGGCGCCACCGTGGCCAGGAGCGCCGAGTAGCCGAGTTCGCCGTCGCAGTGCTCGTCCCACCATGCCTCCGGGGCCTCTGCGGCAGTCTGGCCCGCGTCTGCGGAGTCAGGGTCCTGGGCGGCCGCGGCACGGCGGACCAGGTCCCGCACGATGCCCCAGCCGGTCTTGATCCCGGCACCAGTCGAGACCCCCGAGCCCAGCAGCAGCGCGTACACGCCGGGGCTGGCGTGCAGGCTCGTCGCCAGGGCTACCTGGGGCTGCAGCGCCGGCCCCGGCGGGGTGATCCGAGGGCCGGAGGTGGCTGTGGTGTCGTTCATGAGTTCCGCCCTTCAGCAGGCCCTGCCGAGCGCCCGCCGATCGGTGTGGTCCACGGGCCGGACATCACCCTACCAGCAATTAACGTCACTTGGACGATAATGGGTTCGATTCTGGAGATGGGGGGCCGGGCGCTGTATCGCCCGCGATTGTGTGACAGCCCTCGCCTCACGCAACTGTGACGCGCCGGGGCGGTGTCGGCCGATGGCCTCGTTGCGCAACTTCTGCGGGTCCGAGCCGAGTTCGTCTTCGTCCGGGATCCAGTGGCCGACGGGGGTTCTGCGCGTCGGGACTCGACATGCGGCTTGCGGGGCGCGAGTGGCGGCCTCACTCGAGAGGAGTGGAAGGACCGGGTGCCGGAGGGCGAGTTCGAGGAGACCCACCCGACGTGGTGGGCGCGCTCATCGGTCCCCAGACCGTCCCAGGAAGGCGGCGACCTCGTTGTCCGAGGCGACGAACAGCTCGTCGTCCGAGGTGATGTCGAGGGCGCGGACCGGACTGTCCAGGATCAGAATGCGCTCGACGAGGTCGCCTTCCGGATTCCACGACTTCACGGTTGCGTCTGCCCCGCCCGTGAGCAGTCTCAGGCCGGACTTGCCGTACCGGACGGTCAAGGCGGTCACCGGACCCTTGTGAACTCGTTCCTGACGTACGAGCAGGTCTCGGTCGACAGCGCTCTCCACGATCACGGAGCCTTCAGCGGTGCCGCGGCAGACGACGAGGAGCCCGTTGAACAAGGCGTGCACCGAGGGGCCGGCCGGTTCCTGGCTCGTGGCGAACGGCGCCAGGCTGCCGAAGCCCCTGCCTGCGTCGATGAGATGCGGCGTGCCGGGCTCATGGATCCAGAGGTGCCCGGTGGCGTCCGTCGCCAGTGCCACCGCGCGTCCGGCCAGAGAGAACCTTTGCGCGTCCACGAGCCTTGCCGGGTGCGGATGTTCAGGTCCGGTGCGCTGTCCGGTGTGTCCTTCCAACACGACGTGGTCGCCTTCTCCGGCGGACAGGACGAACAGCTCGGTCCGGTGGTCCGCCGACAGCGCGAGGAGCCGCTCGGGACGTGTGGGGCAGCTGGTGGTCCACCTTGGCTGCCAGGGCAGGGCGGCACCGTGGACGGGTTCGGACAGGCGGTGCGCGAGATTGGAGTGGCCGTCCCTCAGCGCCGTGAGGCTCGCGGCCGTACGCCGGTGTCGGGCGGAGAGCTTGCGGTCCAGCAGTCGCTCCAGCACCGGGCGCGGCAGGCCTTGCGGTTCGAAGTGACCTGCCAGGGCCTCGCGCACCGCCCGGGGGTCGGCTCTGAAGAGGAATTCGGGGTCCTCCAGGAGTTCCCACTCCCGGTCGGCGTCTTTGGCGATCGCGATTCCGTGTCGCAGGATATACGGTTCGGCCGCGTCCCATTTGCGGGCCGATGCGTGGCCAAGGGGGGCGAGAAGCCGCTTCAGCAGGCTTCGGCGCCAGTCCCGGTCACCGGCCGACTGTGCAAAGTCAGCCACCAGGTAGTCGGCCATCGACTGGTGGAAGAGGCGGTAGAGGAGAGTCCCGTCAACATCGGTGACCGATCGCAGGTAGAACCGCGCGGCCTCCAGGGTTTCCTTCATGGCGTCGGGTGACGGAGCGGCCGGCACGGCACTGTCGTCGCCCTCGGCGGCGAAGAGCGGCGCGACCCGGCTCAGGGCGGACACGGGCATGCCTTGGCCGTGGGCGGTGCCCAGGGCCGTGAGGACGGGACGCAGCCAGAAGAGGTCCGGCTGGGACCGTAGCTCCAGTTCGAGGAATTCGGTCAAGGTATGTGGTACTCGATGGGCCGCTTCTGCTGCCTCCTGCCACACGGAGACCCTTTCCGCGCCGGAGTTGATGAAGTGTCGTGTGAGCAGGCCGGCGACGAGAAAGGATCCCCAGGGCAGTTCGGGAGAGCGTTGGTCGACCAGGGCGGACGCAAGTTCGTGCGCGAAAGCATGGACGACGGAGCTGCGGCGGCGGAATTGGCTTGTCGTGCGCAGGATCCCGGTGACGTAGTCCGCCAGGTCTTCTGCCAGTTCCTGCCGCGGCACGCGATCGAGGTCGACCAGCAGTCCGCTCTCGGCCGCGGCGTCGAGAAGAGGCTGGAATTCTGCGTACGGGCGGGTGGCGACCAGAACCCGTGCCAGGGGACGGCCGTCGTCCCGGCGGTCGAGGGCGAGGGGCAACAGCAGGCGGTGCATGACCTCAGAGCCCTGGATCATCTCGTCCAAGGCGTCGACGATGACGACCGGCGGTGCCGCTTTCTTCCGCAGCAACTGAAGCAGCCGGTCTGGGGAGCGCGCGCCGACGCCCAGTTGGCGGGCGATGGAGTCGCAGACCTCGGACACGTCACGTTGACGGGCGTGTACGGCGGCGAAGTCCTTGACGGCGGGGAGCGGCGCCCGAAATGCCCTCATCCACAGCTCCTCGGTCACCTCGCGCAAGGCAGGGTGAGCCGCGCAGACGAGGATGCCGAGCAGCGCCGATTTTCCGGAGCCCGGCGCGCCCGTGACCAGAGCCGGGCCCCGGGCGTTCGGATCATCAAGCCAGTCGGACAGGGTGTCCAGTTCGCGTCGGCGGCCTGTGAAACGCCCTAGCACCCCGCGCCCGTACTCGGCCACGGCCGAGGTGCCGGAGGCCCGTTCCATGAAGTGCAGGTGGTCAAGACCAGCGTCCACGTCCGCCAGGAAGGGCAGCACGGCGGGATCGATACTCCGGGGCAACAGGCCGTGTCTGCGCCCGCCCATGTAGGCGGGGTTCATGAAGAACGGCGGGCTCCCTTCTCCGTCCTCCAGGTCTCGCGCGTCTGACGGTCCCGCCATAACGAGAGCCGATGCGACGGAGTACGACAGCTCTCGCTGGATCTCCTGGGCGAGCGTCTGCAACGGAACGACCGCCAGTCTCGAGTCGATGTCGAGGGCCCCATGACGCAGGCGCGACAGGACAGAGACAAGCGCGCGGCTCAGCGCTCCAGCGGAACGGGGTCCTTCCCGGCTTCCGGAATCAAGGATCAGCCAGTTGCGTGGTGGCAATCCGTCTGGGCCCAGCTCGAACCGTCGCGGTGCCGCCGGCGAGGTGTCGAAGACGAACAGGACCGTAGGCCGGGAAGGATGGCCCGAGTGAAGCAGATCGGACCAGAAGCTGGCGTCTGACCATCGCTGGTCCGTACCGCCGTCGGCTCCCGGTGCCCGGCGGTCATTCCAGTGGACGCCGTGGCCGGCGGCATAGACGATGCAGAGGTCGTCGGGATGCTGGCGATCAAGGAAATCTGTCACCTCGCCACCGAACCGTCGAACTGGCACATCGGACAACGTCGCGGACACGTAGCCCATCGTGGTGAGTGTGTCGGCGACTTCGCGGATGAGTCCGGCCATGGAGTCGTCAGAGGCCGTCGGCGTACTCAGATGGTCGGCGTCATGGTCATACGCTTTGATACCGAGGCACAGAGCCCTGCGCCCGCGTGCCGGCGAGTCCAACGATGACCTCCTAGTGCTTCTTCGTCGCCCAGCCTAGGCCTAATTCCGTGTCCGTCGATCTGAAGACGGGCGTACTCCAGTAGCCTGACCCGCACAGTGCGACCGTCGGACGAACATCGAGGATGACCGGATGCCGGAGGCCTCCGACGAAGCCCGGGGCTTCCAGGGCAGGGCGATAAGTGTTGCCGTCCATGAATTCCAGGGGCCGCTGGGCGATCTCTCCTTCCGGGAGCAGGTTGGGGCACTGCGCGAGGCGCTGACCGCCGCGGGGTACGCGCTGGAGAGTCATGACGGTTTGACGGCCGAGGAAATGGGTTCGAAAGTCCACGGGTTCCTCGAGTCGCCCGGGGACCATCCGCGCATCGTGCACATCCTCAGCCACGGCGTCGCCCCGCCGCCGAGCCGACGGCTGCATGCCGTGGGCGCCTGCGGTCAGTTCCATAAGGACACCGACGTCCAGGTCTGGCTCGACCTCGTCGACATCTATCACCCAGAGCGGCCCTACACGCTCTTCCTGCTTGACCTGTGCGGCGCCGGTCAGGCCGCGTGGCCGGACTGGACGCAGGGCGCTGTCGGCTTCGATCGGCGTGCCTGGGTGATTGGGGCCTGCGAAGAGTCTGAAGCGGCCTACAACGCCCGCCTCACCCAGGCCCTCGCCGACACACTCAACGGTCTTCGTGCCGAACCGGCTTCGCTGGAGCTGGAAGTGTCGCGCCCGTACGTTCCGTTCGACAAGTTCGTCGATGCCACCCGTGCGCGGGTTGATGAGCTTGCTTCGGCACCGGGCGCTCACCAGCAGCGGGTGACCGCCACCCCGTACGACGGGACCTATCCCGATCTGCCTTTCTTGCGTAACCCCCGGGCGGTTCCCGTAGCTGTCCAACTGGACGAGATACTCGACTTCGACCACTGGCAGCGGGCGTCGACCGGGCGGCTGATGGCCCGGCCTCACAGGCGGGGAGTCGGCTTTGTCGGGCGGTCGACAGAGCTCGGTCGGATCGCGGACTGGCTGGACTCCACCCTGGAGGGGGAGGCGCATCTCCCCTGGCTCTGCCTGGTCACCGGACGACGCGGTTCCGGCAAGTCTGCGCTGCTTGGGGTCCTTGTCTGCGCGACGCACGAGGACTTCGACAAGGCCGACGATGCCATCTGGCTGACAGCGTTCCGGGGCGACGCCCCCTCGCGGCACGACACGGGCCACATGGCCGCGGTCCACGCGCGCCGACGCAGCCTTGACGCCATCCTTACGTCGGTCGCGCGGCAGCTGCGCGTGCAGGAGAGCAGGCGGAAGTGGCTTGACGAGTCCTCTCCGGCCCGCAGCCTGTGCGAGGCCATCAGAGACCTGCCCTTTCCGCCGTTGCTGGTCATGGACGCCGTCGATGAGGCCGAGAGCCCGGCAGAGGTGATCACGGAGCTTGTCCAGCCGCTGGCGGAACGCCGTCCGGACGGCAGGCCCCTGGCCTACTGCCTCGTCGGAATACGCGACGAGGAACCGGCCCATGAGTTGCGTGCGACGGCTCAGCAATCAGGGCTGCATTTCAACCTTGAGACAATCGACGCGGACACCCTGTACACGGATCTCCGCGAATACGTGCTGATGCTGCTGCGTACCGAACCACGCTACGGCGGTGTGCGGTTCAAAGATGCCCGGCCGCTGCTGGCGAAGGGCGTCGCGGTGTCCTTGAGCGGTCGGGAGGGCCCGAATCGGGGAGGGGAGTTCCTCATCTCCGGGCTGTACACACATCACATCCTGTCGCGTGAGTGGCCTGCGTTCGACGTCAAGTCCGCGGAGGACCTCGGCCGGGCGGTGCCCCTCGACCTGGCCGATGTACTGAAGATGGACCTGGTCTCGGGTCCCGTGCAACGGCCGATGCGGCGGCCATTGTTCACCGCGCTCGCCCACGCCCACGGTGCCGGCATGCCCGCATCAGTCGCACGGTCCGTGGCGAAGCTCTTCCTCACCGACCCAGTCCTCCCCGAACTGGATGCAGTCCAGCAGGCCTTGGACGGCGAGGGGCACTACCTCCGCGTTTCCTTGGACACGGACGGCACGCTGCTGTACCGGCTCTACAACCAGGGCCTGGACGAGCACCTGAGGCCGGGGGCGGGCAGCACAGGTGGAGAAGGCCGAGCGGAGGGAGTCCTCGACGCCGTACTCGCCTGGGCCCAAGGGCTGCCCAGCGCCTTACACAGCATCTGGTCCACGCCCTACGTGCGCCGCCATGCCGCCCAGCACGCCGCTGACGAAGGGCGGCTGCCCGAACTCCTGGCCGACCCGGGATTCCTCATCCACACCGACACCGACGTGCTCGGTCCGATGCTGGGCCCCCTGCTCCCGCGCCCAACCGAGCCGCACGCCTTCCTCCTGCGCCTACCGCCGGCCCGACTCCGGGACCTGCCATTCGGTGCGCGGCGGCAGCTGTTCGGTCTGGAGGCGATGCGGTGGGGCGCTCCCGCCCTGTCCCACGATCTGCTGACCACACCCGCCCACGGAGCGCCACCGGTGCGGGCGGTTCCGTTGTGGTCCACGGGGACGAACCTGGACGCGCGGCAGCTGTACGTCACCGCCGACCACACGGACGCCGTGAACGCGGTGGTCGTGCTCGACCTCGATGGGCGCCAGGTCACGATCTCCGCGGGTGCTGACGGGACGATCCGCACCGCTGACCTCGACGACGGACGCCCTGTGGGTGAGCCCATCACGGGTCACACTTCCGAGATCACTGCTCTGGCGGCCACCACCCTCGACGGCCACGACGGGCCTGTCCTGATCACCGGATCCGCCAACGGTCCGGTGCACCTGTGGGACCTGGCGAGCAGCGGACCGGTTGGGGATCCGCTGATGGGTCACACCGACGAGGTCACGGCTGTGACGACGTGGACGGCAGCGGGGAAGTCCTTCCTGATCACTGGGTCCGTCGACGGCACCGTACGGGTCTGGCAACTTCCCGGCGGGGAACCGGTCGGGGATCCGCTGATGGGCCACACCGACTCCGTCACCACGATCACCGTGCTCCCCTCGACTGCGGGTACGACCGTCTTCACCGGCGATGCGTCAGGCCGCATCTACCAGTGGTCTGTCGAGGCCAGTCCCGTGGAGGGGACGGTCCTGCGCGGACACACTGGAGCGGTGACCGCCCTGAGCCTGGGCGGTGCGGAGGAACCGAGCGTACTGGTCTCCGCCAGCGAGGACGGCACCCTACGTGGCTGGGCCCTCTCCGACGGATCGTCGATGCCGACTCCGGCACTCGGCCACGAAGGCCGGGTACTCGGACTCGGCAGCCTGACGACCTCCCGTGGGCAAGACACGGCCGTCAGTGTGGGCACCGATCGCGTCATTCGCTTCTGGCGGACGGACGACGGCGGGCCTGCCGAGAACCTGCCGCCGATCGCCCTTCCGGCAGGCCCGGCGGCGATGGCCTACTCCGCTGAGGAACGTCTGCTGGTGATCGGAACTTCCACCGGAACCGTGTTACTGCACAGCACCGACGACGGCGCCCTCACCCACGTCCCCACGGAACTCTCCGCGGCCGTCACTGCTGTCGAATGCGCCACGTTCGGAGGCAGACCGCACGCCCTCATCGCCCACCAGGACGGCCGTGCGCACCTGTGGGACCTACGGGAGCGAAAGGGCGTTGCTAGGCTCACCGGTCACCGGTCGGCGATCACGGCGATTTCCTTCTTCGGCCCCGCCCCGTCACCGACCGCCGTGACGGGCAGCTACGACCGAACCGTGCGGCTGTGGGATCTGACCACGCACACCGAGTGCGGACAACTCGCCACGCACCCCGACGCCGTGATGGCGGTCGCCTGCACGACGCTCGACACCGTCCCCGTCGCCGTGACCGCCTGCGCGGACGGGAGCCTACGCCTCTGGGAGTTGGAAGAATGTCGTCAGATCGATGAACTCGACGCGCACTCGGATGCCGTCACCTCGCTCGCGTTCGCCACCGTGGACGGGGTGCCCACTGCCGTCACCACCTGCCGGGACGGTACGGCCCGGCTGTGGAACCTCACCACCCGCCGCCAGTCAGAGGAGCTGGTCTTTCCCTATCCCGTCCACCGGGCACTGTGGCTCCCTGGCGACCGCCTCCTGGTGGGATACGGCGCGGACGTGGCGGTGTTCCACGCCGGCGGTCTTCACGACGACGACTGAGGCCTTCCGCCGACAACGCCCATCTCAGTGCAGGTAGTTCTTGAGAACCTCCGCGAGCTTCCTGCACCTCAGGTAGTTCTTCAACCCATGGGGGTTGACGACGTTGAGTGACACGGTGATGTCCTCGTCCAGTCCCTCGAACCGCTCGCCCAGGTGTCCTGGTGGCAAAGCCACGGGGTCGCCCACGTCAGCGATGTTCACCCACGCCCCTACGCGGGGAGGCCTGATGCCCTTGTTACGAGGCAGAGGATCAAGGCGATCAAAGACGACACGTGGAACTCCGAGCGGGCTTCCGAGAGTAACCAGAAGCTCGACCCCGTCCCCCAGCTCCGGCTCCGCGCACAGCGCCTCGTACGTCACCACGCTGCCGAGGGAGTGGGCCAGGATCGCCCGGGGGCGCTGCTCGCGAATGGCCTCGGCGATCCGCTGCCGTGCCTTCTCCCTACGCCCGGTGTCCTGCGGGTCGAAATAGCTGGACAGACAATCGGAGGCGCGCGCCAGGATGTCACAGGTCCCCTGGCCGAAGTGCTTCACCAGGGCTGCGGCGGGCTTGCGCACCGCCCACTTGTGGATGCCGTTCTGGCTGACCTGGTCTGCCCACTGGGCACCGACTCTGTCCTTTCCCACCTCCTCGACCCAGGTGACGAACAGCTCGCGTCCCAGAGGGTCCAGGTTCTCTACATCGGCCGTACCCATCGGAATGTCCTGGGCGAGGCAGTCGGCATAGTAGGCGACAGGCAGTGCTGCCAAGGACGGTTGGACGGGGGTGTGCCTTGCTCTGCCCCATTCGAGCCATTTAAGCCAGTCGGCTCCGATATTCTCAGTCGCGAGCGCCAGGTCGTTGCCAGCACGCGAGAAGTACTTGCGATTCCCAATTCCGTGAACCCCGAGAATCGACATTCCACCCCTGTCCCGTTTGCTGAGCGTCGCTTTGACGGCCCGAGAGCCCCATCGTGGCAGGAAAGTCTTTCCGGTGACACGCCTATCGGTCCAGTACGGCCAGCGCCCGCCCTCCCGCACCCTCCACCCTTCTTGTTACGTGTCTCATTGCGTGTTCGTGTGTGTCCACCTTGATTGCGTGCCGGGTAGTGTTACGGGTTGGGTAGGGTGGAGGTGCTGCGGGCGGCCTGGGTGTGAACTCGGCTGTCGGGTGGGCGTGTTGTGCCCGGTCGCGGTGCGGCAGCGGGTGTCTCGCTGTCTCGTTTTCCCGCCTCCCGTGGTTGTCCGATGCTCGTGCTGGTAGTTGGCGTGTTGATCGTTGGGGGGGGTGTTGTGTCTCCTGTGTCTGCGGTGGTGCCTTCGGAGACCTGGGTTCGGGCTGTGTATGAGTTCGTGGATGCGCGTCTGGATGAGGAGCTGCGTGCGGAGTATCCGACGGCGGACAGTGAACTGGTGGTGGACGTATACCGGGTGGGGTGCAGGCGGCGTACCGGGGTTTCGTCGAGGCCATGCACCGCGGCGATCAGGATCGGCCCGCCTCGTGTGTGTGGGGGGGCATCGCGGAGCGGTGGCAGGCCCATCCCGACTTCCCCGGCCCGTTCCTTCCAGAGGCGGTGGCGGGTGGTCGGTGAGCAGGGATCTCGCTGCCGCGCTGGTGCGATGACCGGCTGGAGGATGCCGGGATGCACGCCGATGACCGGGTGACCTGCTGCGCCCACCAGGCCTGGGCGCAGGACTGCGCCGGGCCGACGCACTCGGCTGCTCGCCGGGCTCTGGAGATCGACAGGATCCGCACCCGCACCCGGGCCGGTGTGTGGCGTCCGTGCCGCCGCACCCCGGGCTGCTGGGCGTGCCCGCCGCTTGTGTCCCGTCCCGTTGCGCGCATCATTCCGCTGCACGGTGTCCGCTGGTGATGCCGTGCCGCGCGGACCCCATTTCCTTGATCGTTTCCCGGCTGCGGCCGGTGCTGCTCACGGCGGTGTACCGCCCTGTTGGAGGAGGTCCTGATGTCTGATCGTCCCGTGGTTCCTGATCCGTCCGGCGTCGTCGGGTCCGTCGCCGGTCCGGCTGCCGTCGAGCCCGCCGGGGCGGCCGGCTCCGTTGAGTCGTTCGCCGTCGCTGCCGCGCTCTCCGAGGAGGCTGCTGGGCCGGTCGCCGGAGCTGCCCGGGCTGTGGTGTTGGGGGTGTCTCAGGCGCGGAACCGCTTGTATCAGCTGGTGGACGCGGCGCGGGACGACGGCCGGGTGGTGGTGGTCGAGAAGAGGGATGCGAAGGCCCGTCATACCTACCGCGCGGCGCTGATCCCGGTGGGGCGGCTGGATGCTGGGTCGCGTGCGCGGCTTTCGGGGTGGCCGTCGTGGGCGCGGACGGCAGCGCGCCCGAAGCTGGGTGATCTTGTGGTGGAGGCGGGGGATTCGCCGGTGCGGCGGGGTGTGCCGCAGGTGCTGCTGGACCGTACGACGCCGCTGGCGGTTCTGGTCGAGGCCTCGCTCGTGCCGCCCGGTGACGCGCTGGTCGCGGTGCCCGGTGAAACGCTCACAGATGCCGGGGTGGCGGATGCCGCGCAGCTGCCGTCTGCCGCACCCGGAGCGGCTGAAGGCCCGGCTGCGCCTGTCGCCGGTCCGGGGACGTCGCTGGCCGCTCCCGGGGCCGCGGAGGACTCGCTCCCCGTACGTGCGGCGGGTGCGGTCGTGCCCGGCCACGCACCGGCTCTGGACGATGCGACCGCCGTGCCTGCTGCTGGGGGCAGGGATCCGCAGGGCGCCAGCCAGCGCGAGGCCGACCGGGTCACCGAGGCGGAGCCGGTCGGCGCCGCCGCTGCTGAGGACACCGCCGTCGGCGAGGGCATGGGCGGTACGACGCCCGGGACGGCGGCTGAGGCGGTCCCGGCGGCCGGGGGTGGTGGGCAGCGCCGGCTGCACGGTCTGGGGGAGGTCGCCGGGCAGGCGTTGACCGAGGCCGTCGCGCCGCTGGCTGTGCCGCGGTTCGGGTTTGGCCTGCACGCCCTGGACGCCGCGTTGGGGAGCTTGCCGAGTGGGGTGCTGACGGTGGTGGCGGCCGAGCCGCATGCCGGCGGCTCGCTCCTGGCCGTGCACGCCGCCCGGCACACCGCCCTCACCCGCCAACTCCCCGTGCTGTACGCGGCGTCGGGGCTGTCGCGGACGGACGTGGCTATGCGGGTGATCGCGGCCGAGGGCGAGCTCGACTACCGGCGGCTGCGCACTGGAGCCCTCACCCCGGACGAGCAACAGGCCGCGGCCCAGGTTCAGGCCCGGCTCACCGCGGCCGACCTGCACGTTGACGACGGCACTGGCCTGACAGCTGAGGCGATCGCCGAGACCGCTCCCTACGTCGAGGGCCTGGCACTGGTCGTCGTCGACCGCTTTCAGCACGCGACCGATCCGTTCATCCCGCTGTCTGGCCCCGCGTTGCCGGAGGCGGCCCGGGTGCTGGCGCACCTGGCCCGCACCCGGAACGTGCCGGTGATGGCCGTGCTCGACACCGCAGACCCCGACGTCCTGGCCGCGCTGGACGCCGCGCACGTCACCCTGACCCTGACCCGCACGGGCAACGACGCCCAGGTGACGGTGGCCGAACGCGACTTCGGCGAGCTGACGACCGTGGCGCTGCGCGCCGATGTCGCGTGCGCCCGCTTCGCCGACGCGCCGGCCCGCCCGCGGGACCCGAAGGCCGTGCACGCGTTCGGCAGCGGCAGGGACGAGAAGGCCACCGTCGGCCCGGCCACCGAGGCCGCTCCGGGCGTCGCCCTGCAGCCCGGTCCCGGGCTGGCCGTCTCGGTGGCTGTGGGGGAGGGGTTCGCGGCCGTGGAGGCCGAACTCCTCGACGCTGCACTGCCGTTCATTTCCGGTGCCCGGAGCGGCCTGTCCGCCCGCCTGGCCGGCGCGCTCGCCGCGCTGCGCGAGGCCTCCGCCGCACCCGCCCGGGAGGGCGAACTGCCCGGGCTGCGCCAGGCCCTGGACTGCCTCGCTGCCCGCCGCCCGCCGGTGCCAGCCACACCGGAAGGGGAGCGGCTCGGCGCCGCGCTGGCCGCGTTCACTGCCACTCACCGCGATACCCCCACCAGCGCCCCCATCCCGGCCCCGCCGTCGCCGGTCCCTGCCGAGCCAGAGACGGCCGCCGAGGCTTCCGGTGCCGCGCCCGGTGCCGTCGAGGGCACCCACGCGACCGATCCGGCCCGGCATGTGGTCGAGGGGGTGGTCATGGAGGCGCCGTCGGCCTCGTTCAGCGACGACACGCCTCCGCCCGAGGACACTCCCGGTACCGGTGGCCGGAACTACACCTACTTCCTCAGCAAGATCCGTGACGCGGTCGAGCAGGCTCTCGACGAGACGGGCGGTGACATCGAGGCCGCGGTCAAGATGCTGCAGAAGAAAGCGGTGCCGGACTCCATGGCCCTGTTCAAACTCACCCGGGTCGGCGCAAGTTACGTCCACACCGTGTATCCGCCCGCCCTGGATTTTCTCTCCAAGCCCGGTCAGGGTGAAGCCGACGGAATCTGGGAAGGCCGCCACAAGTGGCGTAATGCTCCCCTGTATGAGGCCATCAGACGGGGGGAGCGCCACCCGCTGGACGTGGTCGGCCTGGACACCAACGCGGCCTATCTGTCCGCCTTCAAGACGCACCTGCCCATCGGCGCGCTCAAGCACGACCCAGGCGGCGGCCACGACCGCCGCCGCGCCGGGATCCACCGCGTCGACCACTTCGTATGGCCCCACGCCCACCTGCCCAACCCGATCGGCAACCGCAAGGAGCCCGGCCCCTACCTCCTGGACGAGGCCACCGTCCGCCTCCTGATGCGCTGCCATGAACTCAAACTGAGCGAGGCGCCCCGGATCCTGGAATCGTGGACTTCCGGTGCCTCCGAGGCCCTCCTGGAGAAATTCCGCCGCGTCCTGCAGCAGGCCCGTCAGACAGCGATCGAAAACGAGGACTCGGCTACCGAGGAATACGTCAAGGCCATGTACTCCCGTTTCACCTCCACGATCGGTGAATCAGGAAAGAACCGGGAACTCCGCCGACCCGAGTGGGTCCACACGATCCGCTCTCAGGCTTTTGCAAGCCTCTGGCTGAAAGGATGGAAAGCCCATCAGGGGGGCCTTATCCTGGTCCAGGCCTCCGGCGTCGACGAACTCCACGTCGCCGGAGGCGACTGGAAAACAGTCTGGGAAGAGGGCCGCAAGTCCACCCAGATGAAGGTGAAGCGCCTTTACACCCTCGGGGGGAATTAACCGATGCCGTACGACGACAGCGGCTGGAAAAACTTCGGTACCTACGGCGCGAACCGCTCCCTCGAAAACGTCCGCGGCGGCGTCGCCCTCGGCCGCGCCCTGGAAGAGGCCCTGGAACGTCAGATCATCGACGGCGGCATCAAGTCCCCCGTCACCTCCCCCCGCGGCCTGAAGGCGCGCCTGAAGTACCTCAACAGCGACGCCGGCGTCGAGGCCATGCGCCAGGCCGGGATCACCGTCAAGTCCCGCGCCCTGAAGAACTGGTTCGCCGGCAAGCAGAAGCCCAGCGCCGCGAACCTCGAGCTCGTCGACACCGCGTACTGGAACCTGCGCACCCGGCGCATCCTGGACAACCTCGGCGCTTTCAAGCAGCACCTCAACAACCAGGGCAAGGGCACCGCGGTCGAGATCCACCCCGTCGACCAGTCCCTGGTCGACGAGCACGCCCGCCGCCCCAACCTCGAGGGCGAGCAGGCGCACCGCAGCCTGCCCGCGGTGCGCTACATCTGGGACGACGCGGTCGAAGCCATGGAAGCCGGCGACGAGGGCAAACTCGAGGAAATCTGGGACGACATCATCACCGAGCTCGACTCCGACTGGGGCGCCTACACCTACGTCTCCTACGTCGGCCTCGGCGCCTGAGACCCGAACACCCATGCCACCACGTCGCCGCGGCGACACCGCGGCGGCCCGCTGATGAACCTCATCAACCTCCTTGGCATCTTCGGGCCCCTCATCTTCGGCGCCGTCCTGCTCGGCCGGTACCTTGCCGGGTGAAAACCCACTCCGTGTGCTCTTTACCTGCCTGCCTGCGGGCTGGGCCAGGTGCGGGGAGACCATGTGGTGGTACTCGGGCTCGAACAGCGTCGTGGTGGTGCCCGCCTCGGCGCCGTCGGGCCGGGTGACGTGGAGGGTGACGAGGTCGCTTTGGCCGGGGTGTTGAACGGTCTGCTGGCGGGCCCGGGCACCCGGCCCCGCGTGACCGCCGCGCAGGCAGTACCGGCCGGTCAGGGGACGCGGATCCGTTGTCCCGTCTGTGTGCGGCTGCCGCTCGCCTTGCGGTGGTCAGGAAGGGGTGGCGGCCGCGGAGGGAACCGGCCGGCCTGGGGCCGGCTGCTGAGCCGACCGGTGGCGGTGGTGTTTCCGGGACGCGTGCGCCCGCCAACGCCGGGGAGAGCCGGGCCGTTGCTGGTGGGTCTTGGTCTGGTAGAGGACCGTGCCGCCGTCGGGGGTGTGCGCGATGAGGTCGATGCCGTGGCCGTCGGTGCAGTGGGTGAGGAGGTGGGTGGCGGTGATCCAGTTGGGTGGAGTGGTGCCGTTGCGGTGTGCTTCCCGGCCGACGTGTCCCTGCCATGGACGGCCGGTCCGCTTCGCAATCTCCCCGCGGGGATTGGGGATGAGAGGTGCGGGGACGGCAACGCCGGCCGGGACAGGCGCGGGCGAAGGCCCGGTGCCCGGCCGGGCTCTCGTACGTGGGACGTCCTGCTGCTCGCTGCTCGCTGCTCGCTGCTCGCTGCTCGTTGACGGTCCGGTCCGGGCCCTGACAGCGGTGTCGTACGCTCCCGCGTCCGCCGACGGTCCTGGCCGGCGCTGTCGGCCTGTGCGAGGTGTCGATGTCGTCGGCGGCGGTGTCCCCCTTTCTCCCCGGCCGGCCCCGTGGCGCCGGTACACAGCCGTGCCGCTGGCCGTCGGCAGCTCCACAGCCGGCCGGTGCTGCCCGGGAGGAGCCGGCGGTGCGGCCGGCTCCTCCCTGCGCCCGATGTCCGGGGTGGTTCAGCAGCTGCCCGGCGCCGGTGGGCAGGACGGGGCCGGGGCGACGACGGATGTTTGCGCAGCCGACGGCGGTACGGACGCGAGGCCGAGGCCCATCAGAACGGCCGCGACGGCTGCGGCCGCGGTGATCGCCATGTACAGGTCCCCGCGGGCCGGGACTGTGCTGCTGCCCTTCTTGGTGTCGAGGTAGACAGCGACGGCCGCGCCCGCCGACACCATGAGGGTGAGCAGCAGACCGGGGGTGATGGAGAGCTCGGTCATCGGACGGCGAACTCCGCCCGGACTGCGGCGCCGGGGCGAGGGCGCCCCGCCTGCCGCCCACCGCCCACGCCGCCCGTTTGTGCTGGTCGGCGCACTTGTCGGTGCCGTGCTGTAGCTTCACAGGTGTCAGTCAAGGTTCCTCCTGCTGCC
>NZ_JBEPBI010000089.1:0-30208 GCF_040299045.1 Streptomyces sp. NPDC001027 | reverse complement strand
ATCGGCGTTCGTCGCCGTTCCCGCACCCGGGTCAGGTCGGCTGGGTGAACAAGGTGGTCGGGGCGACGAAGTCGAGCGCGGGATCCGCCGACAGGATCGCGTGCTGCAACTGCTGCAGTCGCGCCGACGGTTCCAGCCCGAGCTCGTCGGCGAGCTCGCTGCGCACCCGCTGGTAGACCTCCAGGGCCCGCCAGCGCTGCCCCGAGCGGTAGAGGGCGATCATGAGCTTGGCGCAGAAGTTCTCGTGCATCGGATTGCGGGCGACCAGCACCGCCAGCTCGCCGAGCAGCATGTGGTGCCTGCCCAGGTGGAGTTCGGCGGCGATACGGGTCTCGAGCAGGCCCAGCCGGCTCTGCTCCAGACGCGTCGCCTCGATGCTGAGATGGACCCCGCGCAGGACGTCGATCAGGGCGTCCCCCGACCACAGGTCGAGGGCCTGGCGGGCCACCCGGTAGGCCTCCACGTGGTCGCCGTTCTCCGAGGCCTGGTTGGCCTCCTCGACGAGCCCGTCGTAGAGCTGGGCGTCCACCATCACCGCCTCGGGGGCGAACAGGTAGCCGTTGTACCGGGTCAGCAGGACGTCCTTCGCCGAGCCCGACAGCACGACCCGGCCGATCAGTCTGCGCAGTTGCAGGATGTAGGTCTGCAGGGTCGTCAGCGCGCTGCGCGGTGGTTTCTCACCCCAGATCTCCTCGACCAGGGTGGACACCGACACGACCTCACCGGCCCGCAGTGCCAGCAGTGCGAGGACCTGGCGCGGTTTCGCCGCCGTGGGCGCGATGCACCGGCCGGCCCCGGTGGCCTCCATCGGCCCGAGCACGTTTATTTCCAGCAACTTTTCCCCCTCTACGTGGCGCTTCTTTTCAGCCTCTGCGGTTACCTTCGAAGAATGCACGACCGGAATTGAGGCTCGGAACTGCCGCTGTCACCAATGCGCATGAGGTTCACAGGGCCCAGGCATGGGTTTTTCATACGCGTGACGCGAAAAAGTCAGACGATCAGTAGCTTGGTGTCCTCGGGGAGGGCGGGAGAGCCCACCATCCTGGCGGTGCGCCTCCAGCGCCGGCGGCCCAGCACGACCCAGTCGGGCCGCCTTCTGCGGATCAGTCCTGCGACGGTTCTGCCGGTGTCGCTGTAGGTCGTGTGCAGGGTCCACTTCACGGCCCTGCCCTCCAGGAACGCGCCGACCTTGAGCAGGGACTCCAGTTCGAGGTCGGTGGAGTCGAACGCGGCGGCCAGGGAACAGTCGAGGAGCAGGGTCCACGGCCGCCGCAGGACCAGGACGAGGACCAGGTCGCCGCCGTGTTCCTCGGCCAGTGCGACGGCGCAGCGCATGAGGCCGCTGTCCACCGTCCACATGACCGCGACGACGGGACGAGGGCGCCGCAGTGCCATCTTCCGCTCCTTCCCGCTCGTGTCGGCTAGCCGAGGGAGTTCAGGCAGGCGACGAGGGTGCGTGCCTGCACGTTCACGTACTGGCTGTGCCGGAGCAGGGCGGTGAGCTGGCTCACCGTCGCCCAGGCGTGAGCGGGCGGCAGGGCGTCCGTCGCCGCTGCGTCCGCCTCGGCGACGACATAGCGGCTCACGGCGTTCAGGAAGCGGCCGCCCTCCTCGGCGTGGAGTGCGTCGTAGTGGATCCGCGGGGAGCCCTGGACGGGGACGTGGGCGAGGAACGGCGAGGTCTCCTCCTCGAGTTCGCCGGCCGACATGCACTGGACCGTCGGGGCCAGCTCGACGCCGTCCCCGAAGCCGCCCTCGGCCGCGGCGCGCACGAGGACGTGCAGCACGCCGTCGAACTCCCTGACCAGGAAGGCGGACAGGCCCCTGCCGACGGGCTCGACGAGCGGCTGCGACCAGGAGGCGACCTCCCGACTGCCGGCCCGTACGTCGGCGGCGACCACCCGGAAGTGGCGGCCGTCGTCGCGGCTGATCTCCTTGTCGTCGCGGTGCCAGCCCGGCAGGGCGCCGAGCGGGAGCCGGCCCGCCTCCAGCGGGCAGTCGGCGCGCAGCCCGGTGAACCAGCTCAGCAGCTCGGCCGTGGTCGACACGGCGCCGGCGCCGGGGTCGCGGGAGGCTGCCAGCGAGCGGCTGAACCGGTCGGCCGCCCCGGCCTCCGGCCCCACCGGGGGCAGGCACGCCAGCACCGTGCGCGAGTCCATGTTGATGACGTTGTCCCTGGCCAGCAGGGCGTTGATCTGCCCGAGGGTCAGCCAGCAGAAGTCGTCCTCGAGGGGGACCGCCTCGTCGGCGGCCGCCTCGACGAGCATGTTCCGGTTCCGTTTGCGGTAGAACCAGTCACCGTGCTCGGACTGCAGCACGTCCGCGATCACCCGGGCCGGCCGCCGTCCCGTGAAGTACTCCAGGTACTTGACCTTCGCGCCCCGGTGCACCTGCGTGTAGTTGCTGCGGGTGGCCTGGACGGTCGGCGAGAGCATCAGCGGCACCGGGTTGCCCGGTTCCATCTTGGCCTGCATCAGGAAATGCAGGACCCCGTCGAACTCCTTGACGAGAATCCCGAGGATGCCGACCTCGGGCTGGTTGATGATCGGCTGGAAGCGTTCGGCGGATCCGGGAGCGCGCAGACAGAGGCCCTCCACGGAGAAGAACCTGCCGCTTTCGTGCACGAGGTTCCCGATGTCGTTCTCGAATTTCCAGCCGCGCAGTCCGGAGAACGGAATGCGGTCGACCGTGAAGTCATGCGCACTCGCCCGTTCGGCCAGCCACGCGTCGAATTCGTCCATGTGCATCTGAACGCCCGCCGTCCGCTGGGCGGAGGCGGCGAGTCGGCTGGGAAGAACGAGGTCCTCCCGTGGCTTCAGCTTTTCCACACCCGACACACCCTCGCTGGCTGGGAATCGTTGGGCGGCCCACGCTGGACGGGGTCGCTCGATTTCCGCGGCAGCACTGCTGGAGCATTGCTCGGAAGCCCGGTTTTCCAGGCGTCCGCGAGCGCGATCCGAGTCGTCGGGAACAAATTCTCAGAGCACGCACAACCCTCCGACACGGGAGATGGAAATGGCGGAACTGACGATCGACCGGCTCAAGGACATTCTGCGGATCAGCGCGGGCGAGGACGAGTCGGAGCAGCTCGCCGGCGACATCGGCGGGACCACGTTCGGCGAGCTCGGCTACGACTCGCTGGCCCTGCTGGAGACGGCGGCCCTGATCAAGCGCGAGTTCGGCGTCGACATCACCGACGACATGGAGCACCTGAACACGCCGCAGGCGATCACGGACTTCGTGAACGGCAAGTCCCTCGCGTGAGGGACTCCGACGGGACGGGACGGGAAGGAGCCAGATGAGCGACAGGCGGGTAGCGTTCGTCACCGGAGCCAGCAGCGGCATCGGCCTCGCGGTGACCCGGACCCTCGCGGAGCAGGGGATGGCGGTGTACGGGTGCGCCCGGGACGCCGACAAGCTGGCCGGGACGCTGGAGAAGCTCACCGCGGAAGGGCTGGAGGTCGCGGGCGGTCCCTGCGACGTGACCTCCGCCGAGGGCGTCCGCGCGGCCGTCGCGGCGGCCGTGGAGCGCTTCGGCCGCATCGACATCCTGGTCAACAACGCCGGCCGGGGCGGCGGCGGGGAGATCGCCCACCTCGACGAGCCGACCTGGCTCGACGTGATCGACACCAACCTCAACGGCGTCTTCCGGGTGACCAAGGAGGTGCTGGCGTCCGGCCGGATGGGCGAGAACGGCTACGGGCGGATCGTCAGCATCGCCTCCACCGGGGGCAAGCAGGGCGTCGTCTACGCGTCGCCCTACTCGGCCTCCAAGCACGGGGTGGTCGGCTTCACCAAGGCCGTCGGCCTCGAGCTGGCGAAGTCGGGCATCACCGTCAACGCGGTCTGTCCGGGGTACGTCGAGACCCCGATGGCCGAGCGGGTCAGGTCCGGGTACGCGGACTTCTGGGGAGTCTCCGAGCAGGACGTCCTGGAGAAGTTCAACGCCAAGATCCCGCTGGGACGTTACTCGACCCCGGAGGAGGTCGCGGGCCTGGTCTCCTACCTGGTGACCGACACCGCGGCGTCCATCACGGCGCAGGCGATCAACGTCTGCGGCGGGCTCGGCAACTACTGAGCGCGCGACGGCTTCGGCCGTCGCGCGCCCGGCGCCCGAACCGCGTACGACACCCGAACGGCGAACGACAACTGAACGACACAGCAGAGGGAGGGAGTGCCAGGCACTCCCTCCCTCAAGTCGTGTTCACCACTTGACCGGCAGCGACCACACACCGTAGACGACGGAGCCCTCCTTGGTGCGGATGTCCTCGTAGGGCACCGCGAGCTGCAGGTCAGGGAAGCGCTCGAAGATCTTGGTGAGGGCGATCTCCAGCTCCACCCGGGCCAGGTCCGCGCCGATGCAGTAGTGCGCGCCGTGCCCGAAACCGAGGTGGCGCCGGGTGCCGCGGGACAGGATCAGCTCGTCGGGCCGCTCGAAGACGGAGCCGTCCCGGTTGGCCGGCAGGGCCAGGCACAGGATGCCGTCGCCCTTCTTGATGGTCACGCCGCCGAGCTCGATGTCGTCCAGGGCCACCCGGGGCACGGCCAGGTCGCCGATGGTGATGTAGCGGACGAGTTCCTCGATCGCCGGGCCGATCAGCGACGGGTCGGCCTTGAGCTGCTCCAGCTGCTCGGGGTTGCGCAGCAGGGCCATGGTGCACAGGGAGATCATGTTGGCGGTCGTCTCGTGCCCGCCGTTCATCAGCAGCCGGCACAGGTTGACCAGGTCCCGCGTGGTGTACTCCTCGCCCGACTCCCGGTACGCGATGATCGCCCGGCTGAGCAGGTCGTCGCCCGGCTCGCGCTCCTTGAGGCCGACCAGCTTCTCCAGGTACCTGCCCACCTCCACCATCGCGGCCTGCCGCTGGTCGGGGGTGCTGTGGCCGCCCAGCAGGTTGGTGCCGTGCTCGGCGAAGAACGCGTGGTCCTCGTACGGCACTCCGAGCAGCTCGCAGATCATCGACATCGGGACCGGCAGCGAGACGATCTCGTGCAGGTCGGCCGGCGAGCCCGCCGCCTCCAGGGCGTCGAGGCGCAGGTCCACGTTCTCGGCGATCTTCACGCGCAGCTGCTGGACCCGGCGGTTGGTGAAGGTGACGGCGGCCTTGCGGCGGGTGGTGGTGTGCTCGGGGGCGTCGTAGCCGATGAAGGAGGTCTCGGTGCGGAACTCCGGCGGGGCCTCGAAGTAGAAGGGGAAATTGTCGTGCTTGCGCGAGGAGCTGATCCGCGGATCGGTCAGCAGTTGGCGTATCAGGTGGTAGTCGGTGACCGCCCAGACCTCGAGGCCGGTGATGAGGCTGACCTTCGTCACCGACCCCTTCTCCATCATGGGCCCGTACTCCTCGGGCATGGAGAAGGGGCACTTGCGCTTGTAGGGAAACGTCGACTGCTCGGTCGTGGATTCGGCGGCGTTCACCGACATGACTACTCCTTGTCTCCGGCGAATTCAGAAGGTCGGCTCTACATCGCGTGCTGAAGCGAACGCGAAAGGAAAGAAGTGCGCTGCCGGGCGTAATGCGCCAGGCAGTCCTCGTAGCGGGGCAGAATGCCGAGTTCGGCGGCCCGGGACAGGCTCGGCGCCTCGAGGTCCTTGGGCGCCACCACCGGTTCCTCCGTCAGGGGCCAGGGCAGGGCCAGATCCGGGTCGAACGGGTCGATCTCGAACGGCGTGCCCGGGATGTACGGGGTGTCGAACACGTAACTCACGCAGGAGTCGTCGGTCAGTGACACGAAGCCGTGCGCCATCCCGTCGGGCAGGAACACCGCCGTGCCCTTCCCGGGCTCCAGCAGACTGACGTCGTGGCCGCCGAACGTCGGCGAGCCGACGCGCACGTCCAGCACGACGTCCAGCACGGCGCCCCGGACGCAGGTGACGTACTTGGCCTGGCCCGGCGGCAGACTCACCCCGTGCATGCCGCGCAGCACGTTGCGGTGGTTGACGGAGAAGTTGGTCTGCACCGGCCGGAACACCTGGCCGGTGACGCGGGTGAACTCCTCGTCCCGGAAGGACTCGAAGAACGCACCCCGCTCGTCGCTGTGGATTCGCGGCCGGATGCGGTAGGCGTCCCGCACGGCCATCTCCTCGATCTCCATGGCCCGCGAAGCTACGGGAGGCGGCTCGAGCACCGCTGGTGGCGGCGGCTCAAGTGCGGCTCGAGTGGCGACCAGTTGCATGACCAGCATGAGGATTCTCGTGAGCACCGGCCCGAGCTACGGGCTCTACTGTCCGGTCGTCCCGCTTGCCTGGGCGCTGCGCGCGGCGGGTCACGACGTGCTGGTCGCCGCGCCGGAGAGCCTCGCCCCCGTGGCGAACGGCTCGGGGATGCCCTTCATCCCGACCTACGGGCCGATGCACATGCGCGAGGTCATGGCCCACGACCGGCAGGGCGCCCCCATCGCGTTCGCGCGTGAGGAGCCCCAGATGCTGGAGCAGGCCGGCCGCGGCTTCGGCCGGCTCGCCGCCCGCACCCTGCCCGGCCTCCTCGACGTCGCCGAGAAGTGGAAGCCCGACGTCATCGTCGCCGAACCGCACACCTACGCGGCGGGCGTCGTGGCGCAGCTGAAGGGCATCCCCTGGGTCGAGCACGGCGTCGGCCTCGGCTACTTCCGCGAGATGGACAAGTCGGGGGCCGACGAGCTGACGCCGGAACTGACCGAGCTGGGCCTGGGCGCCCTGCCCGAGCCGGACCTGGCGCTGGAACCCTGCCCGGCCTCGCTGCTGCCCGCCGGCGGGGCCCACGGCGTCCCGATGCGCTACGTCCAGTACGACCCGCCGGCCACCGTGCCGTCCTGGGTGTTCGAGGCGCGTGAGCGGCCCCGCCTGCTGCTCACGCTGGGCACGGTGGCGCCGGCGGCCGGCGGAGCCCAGGTGCTCAAGGACCTGGTCAACTCGCTGCCCGCGCTCGGCGTGGAGCTCTTGGTCGCGGTCGCCGACGACATCGTCCCCCAGCTGGGGCCGCTGCCCGACGCGGTGCTGGCCGCCGGCTTCCTGCCGCTCGCCTCGGTGCTGCCCTCCTGCGACCTGGTGGTCCACCACTGCGGCGGCGGCTCCACCATGGCGGCCATCCTCGCGGGCCTGCCGCAGCTGCTGGTCCCGCAGCCGATCGTCGCCGAGCAGTACGACAGCGCGCGCCGCGTCACCGCGTACGGCTCCGCCCGCCAGCTGGTGGGACAGCCCATCGACCCGGAAGCCGTCGTGGAGAACTGCCGCGCCCTGCTCGAGGACGAGTCGTACGGCGTCAAGGCCCGGGCACTGCGCGCGGAGGTGGCCGCGATGCCGTCGCCGGCGTCCGTCGTGCCCGTCATCGAAGAACTCGCCGGCGCCAGGCCGGGACGGTAGGGAAGGAAACCCCGTTGAGCGACACCAACAGCCGCGCGCACCTGCTGCCGGAGACGCTCGAGGTGCGCGGCGCCCGCGAGCACAACCTGCGCGGCGTCGACGTGGACCTGCCGCACCGCCATCTCACGGTGTTCACCGGCGTCTCCGGCTCGGGCAAGTCGTCCCTGGCCTTCGCCACGATCTACGCCGAGGGCCAGCGGCGCCAGCTGCAGAGCATGTCGACCTTCGCCCGCCAGTTCATGCACCAGATGGACAAGCCGGACGTGGACCACATCGGCGGCCTGTGCTCGGCCGTCGCGGTCGACCAGCGCTCCTCGGCCTCGCGCAGCCCGCGCTCCACGGTGGGCACGGTCACCGAGGTGTACGACCTGCTGCGGGTGGTGTTCGCCCGGATCGGACACCCGCACTGCACCGTGTGCGGGACCGAACTGGCCGACGACGCCTGCCCGCAGGGCCACGACAGCGCGCTGCCCGAGATGACCAACGGCGCCTTCTCCTTCAACCTGCCCTTCGGCCAGTGCACCGCCTGCCAGGGCGTCGGCACCCGGCTCGAGGTGGACCCCACGACCCTGGTCGCCGATCCGGGCCGCTCCCTGCTGGAGGGCGCGATCACGCCTTGGCGGCCCACCTTCACCGAGCCGGAGCGGATGAAGGCCCGCGCGGTGGCGCAACTGCTGGGCGAGGACGAGAGCACGCCCTGGGAGGACCTCTCCGAGGGACTGCGGCACACGCTGCTGCACGGCGCCGACATCAAGGTCAGGGCCCGCAAGTTCGACAAGCCCGGCGACCCGGTCAAGGACGTCGTGTTCACCGGGGTGGTGCCCTGGCTCTACGAGCGGTACCGCAAGTCCGGCGGCGAGAACTTCGGGCAGCTGGAGAACTACATGCGGCCGGCGCCCTGCCGTGAGTGCGGCGGCGGCCGGCTCAACCCGGCGCAGCTCGCGGTCCGGGTCGCCGGACGCGGCATCGCGGAGGTGACGGCGCTGCCCGTCTCCGTGTCGCTGCGCTTCTTCCAGGAGCTGGACGTCGCGGACCGCGAGCGCGCCGCCGTGGGCCAGGCCCTGGAGGAGATCGTGCAGCGGCTCGGCCATCTGACGCGGATGGGGCTCGAGTACCTCAGTCTGGACCGTCCGGCGCGCACCCTGTCCGGCGGCGAGTCGCAGCGCATCCGGCTGGCCGGTCTGCTCGGCACCGACATGTTCGGCCTGCTCTACGTCCTGGACGAGCCGACCACCGGTCTGCACCCCAGGGACATCGAGAAGCTGGTGGCCACCCTTCAGGACCTGCGCGACCAGGGCAACACGGTGCTCATCGTCGAGCACGACCACCAGATGATCAAGGCCGCGGACTGGGTGGTGGAACTCGGTCCGGCGGCCGGCGAGCACGGCGGCGAGCTGCTGTTCAGCGGCCCGGCCGAGCAGCTGCTCGGCGACCCGGACTCGCCGACGGGCGGCTACACCAGCGGCACGCGCGGCATCGCGGTCCCCGCGAGCCGGCGGCCCGGGACGCCCGACCGCCGGATCGCCGTGTACGGCGCGAAGGAGAACAACCTCGCCGGGTTCGACGTCGCCTTCCCGCTCGGCACGTTCATCGCGGTGACCGGGGTGTCGGGGGCCGGCAAGTCCACGCTGGTGGACGACATCCTCTACCCGGCGGTGGAGGGCGCGCTGGGCGGCGACGCGCCGGCGCCGGGCGCCCACACCAGGATCGAGGGGCTGCAGCACGTCGACCGGGTGATCAGGGTGGACCAGGCGCCGATCGGGCGTTCGGGCCGGTCGACGCCGGCGACGTACACCGGGGTCTTCGACAGCGTCCGCAAGGTGTTCTGCCAGACCGCGGAGGCGAAGAAGCGCCGCTACAAGCCGGGTCGGTTCTCCTTCAACTCGCCGGGCGGGCGGTGCGAGACCTGCACCGGCGACGGCTCCATCAAGATCGAGATGCAGCTGCTGCCCGACGTCTTCCTGCACTGCGAGACCTGCGACGGCACCCGCTACAACGCGGAGACGCTGGAGATCCGCTACCGCGGCAAGAACATCGCCGAGGTGCTGGCGATGCCCGTCGAGGAGGCGCTGGAGTTCTTCGCGGGGGAGCCCGCCATCGAGGCCCCGCTGCGCGTGCTCGACGAGGTCGGCCTCGGCTATCTGCGGCTCGGGCAGTCGGCGACCACGCTCTCCGGCGGCGAGGCCCAGCGCGTCAAGCTCGCCAACGAGCTGCAGCGCAGGGCCGGCGCGCACACCCTGTACCTGCTCGACGAGCCGACCACCGGCCTGCACTCCAGCGACATCGAGCGGTTGCTGTCGGTGCTGCACAGCCTGGTGGACAAGGGGCACACCGTGCTCGCCGTCTCGCACAACCTCGACCTGATCAAGACCGCGGACTGGGTGGTGGACATCGGTCCGGAAGGCGGCGACGGAGGCGGCGCGCTGGTCGCCGCGGGGACCCCCGAGCAGGTGGCCGGGCAGCCGCACGGCCACACCGGACGCTTCCTGCAGGGCGTGCTGGGGACGAGCGGGCGGCCGTGATGAAGGGGTCGCCCGCCACGGGCTCGGAGCCGGTCCGGATCGGTGTGCTGGGGTGCGCGAGCATCGCCCGCCGCCGGGTGCTGCCCGCGTTCGCGGCGGACCCCGGCAGCCGGGTGGCGGCCGTGGCCAGCCGTGACGGAGGCCGGGCCCGCGAGGTGGCCGACCGGTTCGACTGCGCCGCCGTGACGGGCTACGACCGTCTGATCGCCGACCCGGGCGTGGAGGCCGTCTATGTGCCGCTGCCCGTCGCCCTGCACGCCCGGTGGATCGAACGGGCGTTACGGGCGGGCAAGCACGTGCTCGGCGAGAAGCCGCTCACCGGCGACGTCGACTCCACCCGGCGGCTGTTCGAGCTGGCCGCCGAGCGGGGTCTCGTGCTCGCCGAGAACTTCATGTTCCCGCGTCACCCGCTGCACCGGCGGGTGCGGGAGCTGCTCGCCGACGGCGCCATCGGCGAACTGCGCAGCTTCACCGGGGAGTTCGCCATCCCCGCGCCGCCGCCGGGCGACGTCCGCTATGACACGGCCCTCGGCGGCGGCGCCCTGCTGGACATCGCCGTCAACCCGCTGCTCGCCGCCCGCTTCTTCCTCGGTCCCGCGCTCACGGTGTGCGGGGCGCGGCTGCGCCGGCACCCCGTGCACGGCGTGGACACCGGGGGAGCGGTCCTGCTGGCCGCACCGGACGGCGTCACCGCGCAGGTGGTGTTCGGCATGGAGCACGCCTACCGGGCCGGGTACGAGCTGTGGGGGAGCGCGGGGCGGATCCGGGTGGAGCGCGCCTACGCGCCGCCCGCCGACCACTGCCCGGTGATCCGGGTGGAGCGGCCGGAGGGCGTGGAGGAACTGGTCCTGCGCCCCGAGGACCAGTACCTCGCGGCGGTCCGCGCGTTCTCGCACGCCGTCCGGCAGAGCCGTCCGGCGGCCGAACAGCAGGGACCGCCCCCGCAGCCCCCGCACTCCCCGCGGTCCTCACAGAGGCCACAGGCCTCACAGGCCTCAAGTGCCTCACAGACCTCACAGACCTCACAGACCCGCGACGGCCTCGGCGCCGAGCGGAGTCTTCGCGAACGGCACCAGGAGCGGGCCCTCACGGTCGCCCGGCTGGTCGCCGAGGTTCGAGCGGCGGACAAGGCCGCTTCCAGCGCCGCACAGCACCCTGTTCCGAGCTGGGACGACCCGAGAGGGGCCTTATGAACTCCGCTGTCACCGACAAGCTGCGCTGTGAGCGCATCACGAAATTCCGTGACGTCATACCCGGCGACGGTCCGGGCAGGCTCTCCTCTCCCGCCGGGGATCTCGTGAGGTTCGCCAACGGCGACGCCTACCGGTTCGCCGCGTACTGGGACTGCCTGCCGGGCGGACCGTGCCGCGGAAACCACTACCACCTCGACAAGACCGAGGTGATGTTCGTGATCTCCGGCGAACTGAGAGCCGCGTACTACGACCTCGACACCGGCCAGCGCTTCGACACCGTGCTGGTCGCCGGGGACCTGGTCACCGTTCACCCGCGCCTCGTGCACAGCTACATGGCGCTCAGCCCCACCCAGGTGGTGGAGGTGGCCTCGCACGCCTACTCGCCGAGCGACACGCATCCCTACGTGTTGCTCTGACCGACCAACCCGCCGCACACACCCCCATAGAAGGAGAAGATCGTGACCGCTCTGGAAGCAACGTCGTCCGGAGAGCAGGAGGGAGAGCTCAATCCCAAGCGCTGGATCGCGTTGACCGTGATCCTCGTGGCCGCGTTCATGGACATGCTCGACAGCACGATCCTGAACGTGGCGATCCCCTCCATCCGAACGGATCTCGACGCCGGCTACGCGGACATCCAGTGGGTCACCGCCGGCTACCAGCTCGCCTTCGCCCTGCTGCTGATCCTCGGCGGCCGGCTCGGCGACATCTACGGCCGCAAGCGGATCTTCCAGATCGGCGTGGCGGGCTTCACGCTCGCCTCGCTGGCCGCGGCCGTGTCGGTCGACCCGGGCATGCTGATCGTGTCCCGGCTGGCCCAGGGCGGCTTCGCCTCGATCATGGTGCCGCAGGTCCTGGCCATCATCCACGTCAGCTTCCCGCCGCAGGAGCGCGCCAAGGCGTTCGGCATGTTCGGCACGGTGGCCGGTCTCGCCGCGCTCACCGGTCTGAGCCTCGGCGGCCTGCTGGTCGAGTGGGACCTGTTCGGCCTGGAATGGCGACTGGTGTTCCTCATCAACATCCCCGTCGGCCTCTTCGGTCTGATCGTCGGACAAAAGAGCATCGTCGAGTCCAAGGCGCCCGTCGCGCTGCGGCTGGACATCGTCGGCGCGGTCCTCGCCGCCGTCACCCTGTTCCTGCTCGTCTTCCCGCTCATCCAGGGACGCGAACTGGGCTGGCCGGCCTGGGGCTTCGTCCTGCTGGCGCTGACGCCGGTGTCGCTGTTCGTGTTCATCCGCCAGCAGCAGGCCCGTACCCGCAAGGACGGTTCGCCGCTGGTCGCGCTCAACCTGTTCCGGCTGCGCAGCTTTTCCTCCGCGCTCAGCGTGCAACTGGCGTTCAACGTCGGCGTGGGCGTGTTCTTCCTGTCCTGGAGCCTGTACATGCAGGTCGGCCTGGGCTGGAGCCCGATCCGCGCCGGTCTGACCAGCCTGCCGTTCTGCATCACCACCTTCGTCACGTCGGCGCTGTCGTACGCCTTCCTCGCCGCGAAGATGGGGCGCAAGCTCCTGCAGCTCGGCGCGGTGCTGGTGCTGCTGGGCCTCGGCTCCTACATCTGGGTGGTCGAGCACTACGGCAGCGGCGCCACCAGCTGGAAGATGGCGCTCCCGCTGGCCCTCTTCGGACTCGGCTTCGGCATGGTCATGTCCCCGATCCCGGACATGGCCACCAGCGAGGCTCCGCGGCAGGACGCGGGCTCGGCCTCCGGCCTGGTCAACACCAACCAGCAGCTCGGGTTCGCCGTCGGCACGGCCCTGGTCAGCGTCATCTTCTTCGGCGCCCTCGGCGGCAACGCGGCCGACAACTCCCGGGAGGCGGCCCCGCAGCTGCGCAAGGACCTGGCAGCCGTGTCGGTCACCGGGCAGGGCGCCGACCGGGTCGTGGACTACTTCGTGCAGTGCACGAGCGACCAGGCGAAGGAGAAGGACTGGACCGTCCAGGCGCCGAGCTGCGCCAAGCCCCCGTCCGAGCTCACCGGCAACCCGAAGGTCGCCGCGGTGTTCGCCGACACGGGCAAGCACACCAACGCGCTCACCTTCGCCGACACCTTCGCCCACGCGCTGCGCTGGTTCATCGGCGGCATGGTCCTCACCCTGCTGCTGACGTTCCTGCTGCCCCGCAAGAACGCGGCGCACGGCGAGCAGAGCGCGGCCGGCGCGGAGCCCAAGGCCGTGGCGGAGAACGCCTGACGGCCGCGGACCGCGACGACGAACCGGGCCGCGGCCCGTGTGGCAGAGCGCCCCGCGGGCCGCGGCCTGCACGTTGTGCGGCTGCCCGCCCGCCCCCTCGTGCGCCCCGTGGTGCGCCCGGGGCGAAGCCTGCTGAAGCGGTCATCCGGCGATCATGAATTCTTCACCATGGGCCGGTGAGCACGGCACTACTGCGGCCCTCCTCCTCTCGGCGAGACTCCTGGTCAGACGCCGAAGCCGCGGAGCACACCGACCGGCAGGACGACGGCGCACCGCACGGTCACACCGACCGCGTCGCCCGACGCGGTTCACAGACGATCGAGGGGGAGACCATGTCCGCACAGCACCTTTCCGAGGACCTGTTCATCGAGGAGTACAACCCGGCCGGCCCGTGGGCCGCGCCTACCGACTCCTTCGTCTGCTGGGCCGAGTCGGCCGTGCCCGCCACCACGGACCACAGCGGGGTCTGACGGTGATCCGGTCGGCTTCGGGGAAGCCCCGCCTGGGCTTCAAGGAACACCTGACGGTCCAGATCGTCCCCGGGGAAGCGGTCTACCTGATGTCCGGGCGACGCGTCATCACGTTGCACGGCGCGGAGATCTGCCACCTCGCGGAACTGCTGGACGGCGTCAGGACGCGCGACGCCATCCTCGCGGAGGCGTCCGGACGACTGCCGGTCGAGCGAACGCTGCGGCTGCTCGACCGTCTCACCGAAGCCGACCTGCTGGCCGAACTGCCCGAGTCGCGGGCCGACGACGCCGCGGAGCGCGCGTACTGGGACGCCGCCGGACTCAGCGGCGGCGCCGTCCGCCCCGCGGCCACCGTGCACACCCTGGCGGTGGGGGGCGTCGGCCCCGAGACACTGCACACCGCCGCCGTGTCGGCCGGCCTGCGCACCGGGCCGGCCGCCGAGGCGGACCTGGTCCTGGTGGCCTGCGACGACTACCTCGACCCCCGGCTGCGCGAACTCGACCGGGAGTACCGGGAGGCCGGGCGCAGCTGGCTGCCGATCCAGCTGCACGGCACCGAGACCTGGATCGGCCCGTTCCTCGGCGTGCCGGACGGCCCGTGCTGGTCCTGCCTGGCCGAACGGCTGTGGCGCAGCCGCCCGGTCGAGGCCCGGCTCCAGCAGGGGCTCGGCCGCTCCGGCCCGCTGCCCCGCCGCCCCTGCGCGGTCCCGGCGAGCCTGCTCGCCGGGCTCCACCTGGCCGTGCTGGAGGCGGTCAAATGGCTGGCCGGCCTGCGCCACCCCGGCCAGGACGCGCTGTGGACCCTCAACGGACTGATGCTGACGGGCAGTCACCATCCGGTGAGCCGCCGCCCGCAGTGCCCGGACTGCGGCGATCCCACGCTGGTCGCCGCCAGGGTCGAGGCGCCCGTGGTGCTGACGTCCCGGCCCAAGGCGGACAGCGACGGCGGCGGACACCGGGCCCTCGGCCCGGAGGAGATGCTCCGGCGCTACGCCCGTCACGTGGACCCGCTCACCGGCCTCGTCCGGGAGATACGCCGCGACCCGCGCGGCCCGGCGTTCCTCAACGTGTTCCACGCCGGGCACAACCTGGCCCTGACCCACCACGACCCGCGCGGCTGGCGCACCGGGCTGCGCGCCACCAGCGCGGGCAAGGGCAGCACCCCGCTGCGGGCCAAGGTGAGCGCGCTCGCAGAGGTGCTGGAGCGGCACAGCGGCCACCTCCAGGGCGACGAGCCGATGCGGCGCGCACGGTACGACGCGCTCGGCGAGGAGGCCGTCCACCCCGACTCCGTCCAGCTCTTCGCCGCCGGCCAGTACACCGGCCGCGCCCGCTGGAACGCCGAGCACGGCGCGTTCCAGCAGGTCTGCGAGCCCTTCGACGAGGGCCGGGAGATCGAGTGGACCCCGGTGTGGTCGCTCACCGAGCAGCGCCGCCGGCTGCTGCCCACGGCCCTGCTCTACTTCGGCGCCTCCCGCCTCGCGGGCCGTCCGTACTGCCTCGCCACCTCCAACGGCGTGGCGGCGGGAGCGTCCTTGGAGGACGCGGTGCTCCAGGGGTTCCTGGAGCTCGTCGAGCGGGACGCCGTAGCCCTGTGGTGGTACAACCGGCTACGCCGGCCCGGGGTGGACCTCGGCTCCTTCGAGGACCCCTGGATCGCCGAACTGCGCACGGTCCACGCCGGTCTGCACCGCGAGGTGTGGGCCCTCGACCTCACCGCCGACCTCGGCATCCCCACGGTCGTCGCGCTGTCGCGCCGTACGGACAAGGCGGGGGAGGACATCACGCTCGGCTTCGGCGCGCACTTCGACCCCCGGATCGCGCTGCACCGCGCCCTGACCGAACTGAACCAGATGCTCCCCTACGTCGTGGACGCCCGCGCCGACGGCGCCGGATACGGAACCGACGACGCCGAGGCGCTGCGCTGGATGCGCACCGCCCGGGCCGACGAACTCCCGTATCTGCGGCCGGATCCGGAGCGTCCCGCGATGAACGCGGACACCCACCCGTACCGGCCCCGGGCCGATCTGCGGGAGGATGTCGCCGAGGCGGAGCGGATCGTCCGCGAGGCCGGACTGAACATGCTCGTGCTCGACCAGACCCGTCCCGACGTGGGGCTGCCGGTGGCCCGCGTCATCGTCCCCGGGCTCCGCCCCCACTGGGCCCGGTTCGCACCCGGCCGTCTCTTCGACGTGCCGGTGCGCAGCAAAGACCTGACCGAACCGACCCGCTACGAGGACCTCAACCCGGTCCCCCTGTTCCTGTGACCGTCCCCGTGATTCCCTCGCGATCGCGTCCGTCCCCCCACCTTGGATCAGCCGTGCACCTTGGCAGTCTCGCCCCCCAGTTGGTCAATCTGTGGTCCTTGAGGCCGGACATCGTTGTCGATCCGGACACCGATCCCGAGGACGCCCTCGTGCTGGAGACGCCCTGGGAGGATCTCCGGATCAAGGAGCCGAGCGCCGCCCTGCGCGAGGCCGTGCGCCGGATGCAGCTCGGCCCGTCGGCCATCCCCAACATCCTGGCCTCGGCGGCGGACTCGCCCGGCGGCTCGGAGAGGCTGCTGGAGGAACTCCGGCCGCTGCAGCACCTGGTGGTGCGCACCCTGGCCGTCGGCGCGGTGCCGCTGCTCTCCGTGGTGCCGATCTCCGGGCAGGCCCGGTTCACCCGGCTGAAGCCGCTGCTCGGCCGGGTCTGCAGGCTTTCGCGGTTCGCGGTGATCCGCTGTGCGCCGGGCGGTCTGTCCGTGGAGTCCTCGCTCGTCGAGCACAAGGTGGAGCTGCACCACCCGGGCGTCATGGGGATGCTGGGCCGGATAGACGGCGCGGCGGACGACTTCGACGCGCCGCACCTTCCCGTGGTGGAGGCGGTCCGCTCGTACCTGGTCGCCGCCGGGGTGCTGGTGGTGGCCGAGGGGCCCGCCGGGTACGGCCCGGGCGGCGCCGAGCCCACCTTCGCGGAGGACCGCGACCTCGCGCTCACCGGCTGGTCCCCGGACGAGCTGATGGTGCACTCCGGCAGCCGCCGGGAGCGCTTCGGCCGTCCGCGCGGAGCCGCGTTCGCGCAGGTCGGCCGGATGCCCCCGCCTCCGGTGGTCAAGCCGCAGACGGACCCGGACCCGGACCGCCCCGCGCACCGGATCGCGCTCGCCCGCCCCGTCCTCGACGGTCCGGCGGCCGCCGACCCGACCCTCACCGCGGTGCTGGAGCCCGGCGCCCGGCCGGTCGTCGAGGACGGCGAGCTGTCGCTGGACCGGCTCGGCGCCCTGCTGTACCGGTCGGCCCGGGTTCGCGCCCTGCTGCCGCCGGCCGACTTCGATCCGGCCGGCTACCCGACGAGCGAGCGCCCGTACGTCAGCGTCGACGACAGTTACGCGCTGGAGGTGTACGTCCTGGCCGACGAGGGGGCGTCCTGTCTGCCGCCGGGCGCGTACCACTACCGGCCGCTCGACCACTGCCTGGAGCGGATGGGCGGCGACCCCGGCGCCGCGGCCGACCTGGCGGGCACGGCGCGCGGCGGGGAGCCGGGCCCGGACGGGGAGCCGACCGTGCTCATCGCCATATCCGCCCGATTCGCCCGCGCCGCCTACAAGTTCAGCGGCACCGCGTACAGCAACGTCCTCAAGGACGTGGGAGCGCTCCAGCAGACGTTGACGCTGGTGGCGCGGGCCGTGGGGCTTCAGTCCCGCGTCCTGCCCGTCGGCGACGCGGACGCCTTCCAGCGGGCCGTCGGTCTGGACTGGCGGGTCGAGTCCAGCGTCGGCGACATGGTCATCTCGAGTCGTATACCGGCGAGTTGAGGGACTTGAGGGCGTGTCCTAAGACCGGTATGGTGCGCTTTCACCAGCTGGGACTCGGGGCGGGGGAGCGGTCGAGACGGCATGGAACCTATGGAACCCAACGATCTGCCGGCCGATGAGGCCGAAGCGACGGCAGCGCACCTCGCACCCAGGATCGCGGCGGGCATCACCACGGTCGTCCTGCTGGCCTTCGGCTTCGTGGCGGTCACCTATCTGACGGCCGCGCCGCACTCGGCGGCCCGGCTGGCCGAGGCGCTGGGGCTGCTCGCGCTGGTGCTGGCGCTGCAGTTCTTCATCTCCTTCCCGCGGCTGCTGCCCAGGGTGGCGCCCCGGTCGGCGGCACGGCTCGGCCGGCACCGGTGGTTCCTGCTGCTTCTGCAGGCGCTGCTGACCTATGCGCCCTTCCTGCAGTTCGGCCTGGCCTGGCTGCCGTTGCCCGGGCTGCTGGCGGGGTCGGCGCTGCTGGTGCTGCGCGACACACGACAGGGGTGGACGGCGTTCGGCCTGGTCGTCCTGAGCACGGACCTGCTGCAGTTCGGCATCGGGCTCGGCTGGCGGAACGTCTCCTACACCACCGTGTCGACGATCCTGACCGGGCTGGTGGTGTTCGGTCTGTCCCGGCTCACCGACCTGGTCTCCGAGGTGCACCGCTCCCGCGCCGAGCTGGCGCAGTTCGCGGTCACCCAGGAGCGGCTGCGCTTCGCCCGGGACCTGCACGACCTGCTCGGCTACAGCCTGTCCACGATCACCCTCAAGTGCGAGCTCGCCTACCGGCTCACGCCGGTCACCGCCGACCAGGCCCGGCAGGAGATCTCCGAGGTCCTCGACATCTCCCGGCAGGCGCTGGCCGACGTCCGCGCGGTCGCCCACGGGTACCGGGAGATGTCCCTGTGCGACGAGGTGCGGGCCGCGCAGGCCATGCTCTCCATGCTCGGCGTGCAGGCGAAGGTGAACGTGGCGTCCGACTCGCTGTCGACCGAGGTGGACACCGTGCTGGCCACGGTGTTCCGCGAGGGGCTGACCAACATCCTGCGCCACAGCGAGGTCAGGCGGTGCGAGATCGAGACCGGCCGCCGGGCCGGCGCGGTCTGGTTCCGGCTGGCCAACGACGGTGTGGTGCGCGCCGGGTCGGTGCAGGGCGCGGAGCAGGGGGGCGGCAGCGGCATCAAGAACCTGACGTTCCGCGTGGAACGCCTCGGCGGACGCCTCACGGCCGGCGTCGACGACCACGGCTGGTTCGAACTCCGTCTGGAGATGCCGCTGGGCGAGGTCCCGGCGCCGGCCCGGACGCCCGTGCCGTCCTGACGGCGGACGACGCGGGGCGGGACGTCACGGGGGCGGGGCCCTGCGGAGACGGACCCCTACGGCGAGGGCGCGCGCCCTACGCGGCGGGAGGCGCGAGGCGGGTCACAGCCAGCCTGATTCGCGGGCGATCCTGATGGCGTCCACCCGGTTGCGGGCGCCCAGCTTGGTGACCGCGGTGGTCAGGTAGTTGCGCACGGTGCCGGTGGCGAGGTGGAGCTTCCTGGCTATCTGGGCCGCCTCCTCGCCCTGGGCCGCCAGCCTCAGCACCTCGACCTCGCGGGAGGTGAGCGCGCCCGGCTCGGTCTCCAGCGCGGCGAGGGCGAGCGTCGCGTCGAACGCGCGCTCGCCCCTGGCGATGGCCCGGATCGCGGCGGTCAGACGCTCCGGCTCGGCGTCCTTGGGCAGGAAGCCCTGGGCGTGGGCCGCGACCGCCCGGCGCAGATGGCCCGGCTGCCCCAGACCGGTGAGGATCAGCGTCCGGCACTCCGGGAGCGTGGTGTACAGCGCGGACGCCACGCTGATGCCGTCCGTGCCGGGCAGGTCGATGTCCAGCACCGCGACGTCGGGCCGGCACTCCAGTGCGCGTGCCACGACCTCCGAACCGTTCGACAGCTCCGCGACGACCTCTATGTCCCCTTCGAGGCTCAGCAGGGAGACGAGTGCCCTGCGCAGCATATGGAGATCCTCAGCCAGCAAGACTCTGATCACGTGGTCATTCAAGCATCGCAATCTGGCCGTGTACGCAAGTTTCCTCAGATGGCTTGTTCGATTAGTGCCGTGCTGTAGTTCGCCGCTGCCCGGGTGATGTCGTAGCGCAGGGCCACATGACTCGTCGCCGTCGTGACGTCACGCCAGACGCGTTGCAGCTCACCCGAGTCGCTGAGCCCCGCCGTGCCCGCCACGCGCACCAGCGCCGTGACGGCCTCGGCCGCCTGTTCGCCGGCGAACGAGGCATTCCGCTGATTGCGTGCCAAAAAGGTTGGCGTGAAAGTGCGGTCGTCGATCACGGCGGCGTTCTGCTCGACCAGATGACGCGCCGAGTCGATCCGCGCCGTCGCCCGGACCAGCTCGATCTGGACCGCCTCGGTGAGCCGCTTGCCCTTCAGCACGCGGACGGCGGCCGTCAGCGCGCCCTGCGCGGCGCCCACGGCGGGGGCCGCGAAGGTGGTGGCGCCGATCGCCTGGAAGGGGATGTTGTGCGCGGGCAGCGGGGACCAGCTGTTGACGCCGGTCTCCATCTCCGCCCGGGCGAAGGACAGATGGCCCGGCACGAACACGTCGTCGACCACCACGGTGTGACTGCCGGTGGCCCGCATGCCGACGCAGTCCCAGGACTGCACCACGCCGAAGGTCCCGCGGGGCAGCGCGAAGAAGCGCGGCCCCGCGTCCTCCTCGGACACGTTCGCGCACAGCAGCACCCAGTCCGCGAAGTCGACGCCGCTGATGTACTGCCAGCGGCCGGAGAGGCGGTAGCCGTTCTCGGCGGGCTCCGCCGTGCCCGCCGGCACCAGGCCGGTGGCGATGAGGACGTCGGCGCCCGAGCCCCACAGCTTCTCGTGCCCCTGCTCGGGCAGGTGCGCCGCGTAGCGGGAGGACGCGGCGAGCAGGGCGACGCACCAGCCGGTGGCGGCGCACGACGCCGACACCCGCAGCACGCCCTGCACGAAGTCGGCGACGGTCCCCTCGCTCCCGCCGAAGCGCGCGGAGACGAAGTGCCGCGCGAATCCGCTCGCGCGCAGGGCGGTGACGACGTCCGCGGACAGTCGTCCGGTGGCGTCGGCGGCCGCGGCGTGCCCGGCCGACAGGCCGGCCAGCTCGCCGGCCGCCGCCGGCAGGTCGCGGGTGGAGAGGGTGGCGACGGTCATGGAGTGGCTCCTCGGATGTGGGCGCGCGGGTGTCAGCCGACCGTCTCGAACCGGATGTCGTGGCGCCCGGTCCCGGAGGCGGCGAAGCTCAGCAGCCGCTCCCCCTCCTCGGTCAGTTCGGCGACGTCCCGGCGTGCCAGGGGGACGAAGGGCTCGACGACCAGGGTCGCGGCGTCCTTGGCGCGGTCGATCCGCCACAGGCCCCGCACGAAGCCGTCGATCAGAAAGGTGGCGCGGATGATGCCGTTGTTGGTGAAGACCCTCGTACGGTGCTCCGCCGCCATGATCCGTTCCCGGTCGGCGTGTGAGAGCAGGATGTTGTCGAACTCGGGCAGATACCGGGCGGGCAGCTCCTCGGACGGGTCCGGCAGCGCAGTCCCTGCCAGGTCGTACAGCACGGTCCCGGTCTCGTCCCGGTAGGTGCGCAGCGCCGGGCCGAGCCGGGTGAACGCCTCCTTCAGCCGGGTCAGACCGGACCACTTCTGCATGTCCTTGACGCTCGCCGGGCCGAACGCGGCCAGGTAGCGCCGTACATAGGCGTCGAGGGAGGCGTCCGGATCGAGTCCGCGGCCCAGCCAGCGCTCGACGGTGGTGTGCGCGGCCTGGCCGCTGTGGCCCCAGAGCCCGCGCGGCGGGACCTGGACCAGCGGCACCAGGTTGCGCACGGTCTGCGCCAGCGCGTTCGCGTCGTGCCCCGGCAGGCGTTGTGCCATCAGTGCGCCCAGCTCGGCGAAGGTGAGCGTGCGCTCCTGGGCCAGCTCCGCGCCCAGCTTGGCGATCTCGTCGGTGTCCAGGCCCGCGACCTGCCGGCCGAACTGCCCCTTGACCGTGCGGGCCAGCATCTCGGCCAGCAGCGGACGCAGGGCGAGGCAGTCCTCGGCGGTGACGAGGTGGATGGTGGAGCGCATCAGGGCGATGCGCACCACCTTCCGCTCCCGGACCAGGACCGCCAGGTCCTCGACCGCGAAGTCCTCGAGCCGGGTCCACAGCCCGATGTACGGCGGGTTGGGGGCCTGGGCCTGCAGCCCGGCCAGATGGGCGACGGCCTGCGCGGGCGTCAGCGCGGACCGCCGGGCGAGCAGCTGGCGGTGGATCAACGCGCGGTTGAGCGCCCTCACGCTCAGGACCGGGCCTGCGGCGGTGCTCATGGTCAGGACAACCTCACCAGCGCGGTGCCGGAGAGCCGGCCCTTCAACAGATCGATCATGGCCTGCGGCAGCGCGGCGACCCCGCCCTCCACCACGGTGTGCGGGAAGGAGATCCGGCCCTCGGCGAGCCACGCGCCGAACAGCGCGTTCCAGTCCTCGATCTGCTGCGGGGTGTGCAGCGTGGCGAAGCCCTGGAAAGACAGCTCGCGCGGGATGAGGCTCTGCAGGTCCAGCCGCGGCCGGGCGTCCTCGCCGTGCTGTGCGGCCAGCGACCCGCAGAGCGCGAAGCGGGCCCCGGGGGCGGCCGCCTGTACCGCGGCCTCGAACTGCTCGCCGCCGACGTTGTCGAAGAAGACCGTGATCCCGTCCGGGGCCAGCTCGCGCAGCCGGTCGGCGACGGGGCCGTCGTGGTAGTCGAACGCCGCGTCGTAGCCGGCCTCCCGGGTCAGGAAGTCGATCTTCTGCGGGGATCCGGTGCTGCCGATGACCTTGACCGCGCCGAGCGCCTTGGCGATGTGGGCGGCGAGGCATCCGACGCCGGAGGTGGCGCCGGAGACGAACACCACGTCGCCCTCGCGCACCTTGGCGATCTCCGCGAGCCCGCGCCAGGCCGTGGGCCCGTTGGAGAGGAAGTACTCGCTGCCGGGCAGCTGTTCGGGGTCGCGCTTGAAGAACTGCCCGGCGTAGCCCACGACATGGTCGCGCCAGCCGCTGAAGTGCTCGACCAGGTCGCCCACCGCCAGGTCGGGGCTGGCGGACTTCACCACGGTGCCGACCGTACGGCCCCACATGGCCTGGCCCAGCTGGAACACCGGGATCGGGATGTCCAGCGAGGACTGCATCTGGTCGCGGTAGACCGTGCCGAGGGACATCCAGTCGTTGCGGACCACCACCTGACCCGGCTCCGGCTCGGCCAGCTCCGTCACGGCGACCTCGAAGTGGTCGAGGGAGAGCTCGCCGTCCGGGTAGGAGACGAGCCGCACCTCCTGGCTCTTCGTCGGCGTCCCGTCGGACATGTCGTCAGCTCCTTGTGCGAGGGATCGAAGGGTCGTGCTGTGCCGAGGGTGCGGGGGAGGTCTCGAAGGGAGGTCGCGCCCGGCTGGAGCGTCCGAGGCCCCGCGGACCGCCCACCGCCATGATCGACGGCGCACGGCTTCGGCGCCGGCGTTTCACCGGCGCTCCAGCCGCTCTGGAGCGGCGGGGTGCACGGTGCGGTTCCCGCGAACCACCGGACCGTCGAAAGGGGTGCACCGTGGCGCAGACGCTGCAGCACACCGGCCAGCACACCGAGCAGCACGCCGATCTCTCCGGGGAGATCGCCGCCTTCTACGCCCACCAGATGCCGCTGCTGGAGGGGCGTGACTTCGAGGCCTTCGTGCAGACCTTCACCGAGGACTGCTTCTTCGGCTACGAGGGCGCCTGGCAGCTGCGCAGCCGCCCGGCGCTGCTGGAGGGCGTGCGCGCGAACCTCGCCCGCTACGGGACCAGCACCATCCGGCACTGGTTCGAGAACCGTCGGGCCGAGCCGCAGCCGGACGGCTCGACCCGGGTCACCGCCACCTGTCTGGTCAGCGTCACCGACGAGAACGGCGACGTCGTCTTCGAGCCGAGCTGCGTCGTCATGGACGAGCTGGTGCGCACCGGGGAGGGGCTGCGCGTCATGTCCCGGGTGATCCGCCACGACGTGCCCGACCCGGGCCGCTACTACGCCCGGCTCGCGGCCCAGCACGGCTGACCCGAGCCCCGACGACCGGCACGATTGGAGCAGAGAGAGCCATGACCACTCCCGCACTTCCCTCCCTCGAAGCCCGGGTGAAGCTGTACCGGATCGGCATGGGCTTCGCGGCCCTGCAGTTCGTCCAGGCCGCCGTCGACCTGAAGGTGGCCGACGCGCTGGACGACGAGCCGCTCGGCGCCGAGGAGCTGGCGAAGGCCGTCGACGCGGACCCGGACGCGCTCGGCCGGCTGCTGCGCGCGCTGTCCTGCCACGGGTTCTTCGAGGCGCTCGAGGACGGCCGGTTCCGGCACACCGAGCTGTCGCGGATGATCCGTCAGGACTCCACGTGGGGCGCCCCCGACGTCATCCGCTTCGGGTGGCTGCACGTGCCGGTATCGGTGCTGCACCACACCGCGGAGGCGGTGCGCACGGGTGAGGCGGCCTTCCCCAAGGTCTTCGGCACCCAGGCGCAGAGCTACTTCGTCAACGACGACCCCGAGGCCGGCGCGATCTTCAACCGGGCGATGACCGCCAACACCATCCTGCTCAACAACGCCCCCGCCCTGGTGGCGGCGCTCGCCCCGCGTCCCGGCGAGACGGTCATGGACGTGGGCGGCGGCCAGGGACAGCTGCTGCTGCAGCTGATGGAGGCGTACCCCGACATCCACGGGGTGCTGCTCGAACTGGAGCAGGTGCTGCCGGGCGTCGACGAGCGGCTGCGGGCGGGCGGCGCGCTGGCCGCCCGCGCCGAGCTGCTCGCCGGGGACTGCCGCGAGTCCGTGCCCGGCGGTGCGGACACCTATCTGTACAAGCACATGATGTACATGTGGGACGACGACACGGTCGTCGCGATCCTGCGCAACACGGCGCGGGCCGCGGCCTCCGGCGCCCGGGTGGTCGTCGTCGACATGCTGCTGGGCGGCGACAGCCCGTTCGAGGAGATCTGCACCGCCGTCGACCTGCTGATGGTGCTCATGGGCGGCGGGAAGCGGCGCAGCGTCGACCAGTTCGCGGCGCTGTTCGAGCAGGCCGGCCTCGACTACCAGGGGGCGCGGAGCATCGAGGGCGACCAGTCGGTCCTGCTGACCGCGCTCGTCCCGTAGGAGCGCCCGACGCCGGGACGCCGGGACGCCGGGGAGCCGGAGTCGCCGGGGTCCGCGGGCCGTTCCGGATCCGCGCAACGGCCGGATCGCAGCGGAGCAACAGGGGTGGGAACGCCATGGGCGTCCCGCCCCTGACGCATGCCGGGGCCCGGGGGCCGCTTGAGGCGGGGTCCGCCGTGACACGAGCGGGCTGGCCGACCGTGGCGTGAACGGACCCCTGCCACCATCCGCAGACTTTCGGGAGACAGCCATGCCGCACCTGCTGCACATCGACTCCTCCGCCATGTCCCGGGGCTCGGTCTCCCGGGAACTGGCCAAGACCTTCCGCCGGGCGTGGCAGAAGGAGAACCCGGACGGCGTCGTCACCTACCGGGACCTGGGCGCCGTTCCCGTGCCGCCGCTGACCGAGGCGGGCGTCACCGCGGGGTTCGTCCCGGCGGCCGCGCACGACGGTCACCAGCGCGCCGCCATGCTGCTGCGCGACGAGCTCGTCGAGGAGCTGCTGGCCGCCGACACGCTGCTGGTGAGCACCCCGATGTACAACTGGTCGATCCCCTCCACGCTCAAGGCGTGGCTCGACCAGGTGCTGGTCAACGACCGCACGATCACCTTCGACGGCAGCCCCGGCCCGCTGGCCGGCCGTCCCGCGACCGTCGTCGCCAGCTACGGCGGCGGCTACAGCCCGGGCGCTCCCATGGAGAAGGCCAACCACTGCGGCCCGTACCTGCAGACCGTGTTCGGCACCGGTCTCGGCCTGGACGTCGAGATCATCGCCGCGCAGCTCTCGCTGGCCCCCCGGGTGCCCGCGATGGCCGCGCTCGTGCCGCTCGCCGAGCAGTCCTTGGCGCAGGCGCACCAGGCGGCCGAGAAGCGCGCCCGCGACGTGTCCGCCGTGCTGGTGCGGTGATTGTCGAGTCAGTCACGAGCCAGACGCCGCATTCTCGTACAAACCAACCTGCATTGATCCAGGAGGCCATCGGTGTCCCGTCGCGCTGTGATCACCGGGCTCGGCGTCATTTCGCCAGGTGCCATAGGTGTCAAGGAATATTGGAGCCTACTTGCCGAGGGCAGGACGGCGACCAGGGCGATCTCCCACTTCGATCCCTCGGCCTTCCGCTCCCGCATCGCGGGCGAGGTCGACTTCCACCCGCTGAAGTCGGGGCTCACCCCGCAGGACGTGCGCCGCCTCGACCGGGCCGCGCAGTTCGCCGTCGTCGCCGGCCGGGAAGCCGTCGCGGACGCGGGCCTGCAGTTCGACGTCATGGACCCCACCCGGGTCGGCGTCGCCCTCGGCTCCGCCGTCGGCTGCACCACGAGTCTGGAGCGTGAGTTCACCATCGGCAGCGACGGCGGCCGGCTCTGGGAGGTCGACCAGGGCTACACCGTCCCGCATCTGTACGACTACGTGAACCCCAGCTCGATGGCTGCCGAACTCGCCACGCAGACCGGCGCGGAGGGACCGGTCACGCTGGTCTCCACCGGCTGCACCTCGGGCATCGACTCGGTGGGCTACGCGGCCCGGCTGATCGAGGAGGGCAGCGCCGACGTCGTCGTCAGCGGAGGCACGGAGGCCCCGCTGTCGCCGATCACGGTGGTCTGCTTCGACGTGCTCCGCGCGAGCTCCACCCGCAACGACGACCCCGAGCACGCCTGCCGTCCCTTCGACAAGACCCGCGACGGCCTGGTGCTGGCCGAGGGCTGTGCGATCGTCGTCGTCGAGGAGCTCGAGCACGCACGGGCCCGCGGCGCGCAGATCTACGGCGAGGTCGCCGGGTACGCCTCGCGCTGCAACGCGTACCACATGACCGGTCTCGAGTCCGAGGGCAAGGACATGGCCTCGGCCATCGAGGTCGCGATGGACGAGGCGCGGATCCTGCCCCCGCACATCGACTACATCAACGCGCACGGCTCGGGCACCAAGCAGAACGACCTGCACGAGACGGGCGCCTTCAAGCGCAGCCTCGGCGAGGACGCCTTCACCACGCCGATCAGCGGCTTCAAGTCGATGATCGGTCACTCGCTGGGCGCGATCGGCTCGCTGGAGATCGCCGGCTGCCTGATCGCCATGCGCGAGGGACTGATCCCGCCGACGGCCAACCTCAACGAGCCCGACCCGCTGTGCGACCTGGACTACGTGCCCAACGTGGCCCGCGAGAAGCGGCTCAACACCGTGCTGACCGTCGGCAGCGGCTTCGGCGGCTTCCAGAGCGCGATGATCCTGCGAAACGTACGAGGAGCGAAGCGATGACCAGGCGAGCAGTGGTGACCGGAATCGGCATCGCGGCGCCCAACGGGCTGGGTCCGACGTCGTACTGGCGGGCGCTGATGGCCGGCCAGTCCGGCATCCGGCGGGTGACCAAGTTCGACATCTCGAAGTACCGCTGCAAACTCGGCGGCGAGATACCCGACTTCGTGCCCGACCGGCATCTGCAGGACCGGATCCTGCCGCAGTCCGACCACATCACCCGGCTGTCGCTGGTGGCCACCGACTGGGCGCTGCGCCAGGCCGGGGTGCGGGGCGGCGACGTCCCCACCGACGAGATGGGCGTGGTCACCGCGGCCTCCGGCGGCGGCTACGAGTTCGGCCAGCGCGAGCTGGCCAAGCTGCACCACCAGGGCCCGGAGTACGTCAGCGCCTACCAGTCGTTCGCCTGGTTCTACGCGGTCAACACGGGCCAGATATCCATCCGGCACAAGATGCACGGGCCGGGCGCCGTGGTGATCAGCGAGCAGGCCGGCGGGATCGACGCGATCGGCCACGCCCGGCGGCAGCTGCGGGACGGCGCCAACCTGATGCTCACCGGCGGCATCGACAGCACGCTGTGCCCGTGGGCCTGGGTCGCCCACCAGGCCACCGGCCGGATCAGCCGCAGCTCCGACCCGCAGCGGGCCTATCTGCCCTTCGACGAGCGCGCCGGCGGGTACGTCCCCGGCGAGGGCGGCGCGATCATGGTGCTGGAGACTCCGGAGAGCGCGAAGAAACGGATCGGCACCACCGTCTTCGGCGAGATCGCCGGCTACGCCTCCACCTTCGACCCGGGCACCCCCGGCCGCCCGCCGGGCCTGCAGCGGGCCATCGAGATGGCGCTGGGCGACGCCGGCATGGACGCCTCGGACATCGACGTCGTCTTCGCCGACGCGGTGGGCGAGGCCGAACTGGACCAGGTCGAGGCGGAGGCCCTCAAGGAGGTCTTCGGGCCGCACGGCGTCCCCGTCGCCGCACCGAAGACCATGACCGGACGGCTCTTCGCCGGCGGCGCCTCCCTCGACGTCGCCACGGCGCTGCTGTCGATGTTCTGGAGCGCCATCCCGCCCGCCGTCGGCGTCCGGGAGGCCGTGCCCGAGTACGAGATGGACCTCGTGGTCGGCGAGCCGCGGCAGGGCCCGGTCCGGTCGGCGCTGATCGTCGCCCGCGGGCACGGCGGCTTCAACTCGGCGATGGTGGTGCGCCAGCTCCGCTGAGCGGCAGCAGCCGTCCGTCATCGTCATCGACATGTCGCAACGAAAGGGCATTCATGCTGACGTCAGTCGCCGAGTCGGCCGGGAGCGCGATACTCCCGGACGACCTCGAGGAGGCCGTCCAACGCAACGACCTGCGGACCCGCACCGAGGAGCTCGCCCGGCTCAAGGCGGTCATCCGCGAGGGACCGAGCGTCGAGGCGACCGCAGCCCAGCGCGCCAAGGGCAAACTCACCGTCAGGGAGCGCATCGAGCTGCTCTTCGACGAGGGGACGTTCGTCGAGATCGAGGCGTTCCGCAAGCACCGGGCGACCGCCTTCGGACTGGCGAACAAGCGCCCCCACACCGACGGGGTCGTCGTCGGCTGGGGGCTGGTCCACGGACAGAAGGTCTTCGCCTACGCGCACGACTTCCGTATGTTCGGCGGCGCCCTGGGCGAGGCCCACGCCGCGAAGATCCACAAGCTGATGGACATGGCCCTCGCCGCCGGCGCCCCGCTGGTCAGCCTGTGCGACGGGGCGGGGGCCCGGATCCAGGAGGGCGTCACGGCGCTCGCCGGCTACGGCGGGATCTTCCGCCGCAACGCCCAGGCGTCCGGCGTCATCCCGCAGATCAGCGTGATCCTCGGACCGTGCGCGGGCGGGGCGGCCTACTCGCCCGCGCTGACCGACTTCGTGTTCATGGTCCGGGACGTGGCCCAGATGTTCATCACCGGCCCGGACGTGGTCCAGGCGGTCACCGGCGAGCACATCAGCATGAACGGCCTCGGCGGCGCCGACGTCCACGCCGGAGTCTCGGGCGTCTCCTCGTTCGTCTACGACGACGAGTACGCCTGCATCGCCGACGTCCGGTACCTGCTGTCGCTGCTCCCCGCCAACAACCGGGCGCTGCCCCCGGTCGTCCCCTGCACGGACCCGGTGGACCGCAGGAACGACGCCCTCCTCGACCTCGTCCCGTCGTCGGCCAACCAGGCCTACGACATCCTGAAGGTGATCGAGGAGATCGTCGACGACGGCGAGTACTTCGAGATCCAGCCGAACTGGGCGGGCAACATCGTCTGCGCGCTGGCCCGGATGGGCGGCCGGCTGGTCGGCGTGGTCGCCAACCAGCCCCTGGTCTCGGCGGGCACCCTGGACATCGACGCCTCCGACAAGGGCGCACGCTTCGTCCAGATGTGCGACTCCTTCAACATCCCCCTGGTCACCCTGGTCGACGTGCCCGGCTTCCTGCCGGGCCGTGAGCAGGAACACCAGGGGATCATCAGGCACGGGGCGAAGCTGCTCTACGCCTACTGCGTCGCCACCGTCCCGCGCATCCAGCTGATCCTGCGCAAGGCGTACGGCGGCGCCTGGATCGTCATGGACTCGCGGTCCATCGGAACCGACCTGTCCCTGGCCTGGCCCACCAACGAGATCGCGGTGATGGGGGCCGAGGGCGCGGCGAACGTCATCTTCCGCCGGGAGATCGCGGCGTCGGGCGATCCGCAGGAGACCCGGGAGCAGTGCATCCGGTCCTACCAGGAGGAGTTGATGCACCCCTACTACGCGGCCGAGCACGGGCTGGTCGACGACGTCATCGACCCCGCGCACACCCGTGAGACCCTCGTCCGGGCGCTGGAGATGCTGGAGGGCAAGCGTGCCTCCCTGGCGCCGCGCAAACACGGCAACCCCCCGATGTAGCCATGACCGGGGACCCGTTGTTCACGATTCGCTCCGGGCGGCCGACCGAGCAGGAGATCGCCGCCCTCACCGTCGCGCTGCTGACCCGCCTGCACCGGTCCGCCGCGGATCCGTCCGCGGTCGCCGACTGGGCACAGCGCACCCCCGACGTGCCGGCCGTGGCCGGTCTGGCGGAGTGGCCCGGCCCGGACCGGCCCGCGACGACCGTGTGGGGGCGCCGCTCCGGATCGGCCGCCCGGGCGTCCGGGAGCGGCTGGGGGAACCCGTCCGCCGCGGACGCGCCGCCCGAGACCGGCTGGGGGAGCGCCTTCGGCCCGCAGGCGCCCGGACCGGAGCAGCCCGGGACGGCGGGATGGCCGGAGCTGCCCTGACGTCCGGGGCCGCCCGAGAGGCTGCGCGTGGGGGGTGTGACGCGATCGCGAC
>NZ_JBEPBI010000088.1:0-30417 GCF_040299045.1 Streptomyces sp. NPDC001027 | reverse complement strand
GCACCGGCCGGACGAGCTAGTCGGCGATCCCCTCGGGGATCGCCTTCTTGATGGCCGGGGCCAGATCGATCAACGCGCCGGAGGTGTCGGCGTCCGCGGACACCGTCACCTCGACGTAGACGCTCCTGCGGGCCGTGGTGAAGCGGTGGCCCCCGCCGTCCCGGTTCTCCATCAGCCAGTCGACGCCGTCCACCCCGCCGGCCACCGCGTCCGCGTCGGCCCCCTGCGCGACCTCGGGGTCGATCATCTTCGGCGGCTGCGCGACACCGCAGCGCAGTATGATCTCCGCACCTCCCCAGCCCGCGGTCAGCGCGGAGGCGGGCTCGGGATCGTGGCGGCTCTCACCGTCCACCTTCGACGGCAGTACCTTGTCCAGGTTCCGGCACAGCGTCGTGGCTTTCGCGCCGGGAGTGGGAACCGCCGCCGACGCGTTGTCGTCTGCTGAGGAGCAGCCCGCGACCGTGATCAACAGGGCGAGCGCGGGCAGGCCGAGGGGCCGGTGACGGAAAAGGTTCACCGGCCAAGGTTAGACGGGGGCTACAGATGCACGACCGGGCAGGTCAGGGTGCGGGTGATCCCGTCCACCTGCTGGACCTTGGCGACCACCATGCGGCCGAGGTCGTCCACCGTGTCGGCCTGGGCCCGCACGATCACGTCATAAGGTCCCGTCACGTCCTCTGCCTGGACGACGCCAGGGATTTTGCCGATCTCTTCGGCGACGGTCGACGCTTTGCCGACCTCCGTCTGGATCAGGATGTACGCCTGTACCACGGAACCTCCAGAGCGGCCACGAGGATCATGTGGGGAAAAGGAACGCCACGGTATCGCGTCGCCGCTCGCCGCGGGGAGACCTGCGGGAACCAGGGCCCGCGCGCCGGGGTACGGGCCCGACAGAAGTTGACGGCTGACTCGACCGTATCGAGGACACTGGTTACGCGCGACCGGGCACAGACAGGTATAGAAGGGGCGAAAGGGCAATGAAGGGCACTGTTGGTGAGCTCGGTGAGTTCGGGCTCATCAGGGAGCTCACCTCCCGTCTCACCACCACCCCCGCGGTCCGGGTCGGCCCGGGCGACGACGCCGCGGTGGTCGCCGCGCCCGACCGCCGGGTCGTGGCCAGCACCGACATCCTGCTGGAGGGCCGGCACTTCCGCCGCGACTGGTCCACGGCGTACGACGTCGGCCGCAAGGCCGCCGCGCAGAACCTCGCCGACATCGCCGCCATGGGCGCGGTGCCGACGGCTCTGCTGCTCGGCCTCGTCGTGCCGGCCGAGCTGCCGGTCACCTGGGCGAGCGAGCTGATGGACGGCCTGCGCGACGAGTGCCAGGTCGCCGGCGCCTCCGTGGTCGGCGGCGACGTCGTGCGCGGCGACACGATCATGGTGTCGATCACCGCGCTCGGCGATCTGCGCAACCAGGAGCCGGTCACCCGGGGCGGCGCCCAGCCCGGCGACCTCGTCGCGGTGACCGGCTGGCTCGGCTGGTCCGCCGCCGGGTACGCGGTGCTGTCCCGCGGCTTCCGCTCGCCCCGCGCCTTCGTGGAGGCCCACCGTCGCCCCGAGCCGCCGTACCACGCGGGACCGGCGGCCGCCGGGCTCGGCGCCACGGCGATGTGCGACGTCAGCGACGGGCTGATCGCCGACCTCGGGCACATCGCGGAGGCGAGCAAGGTCCGGATCGACGTCCGGTCGGGCGCGATCGACATCCCGACCCAGATGAACGACATCGGGCAGGCCGTCGGGGTCGATCCGATGCAGTGGGTGCTGGCCGGGGGAGAGGACCACGCGATCGTGGCGACCTTCCCGCCGGACGTGAAGCTGCCCGCCCGTTGGAAGGTCATCGGCGAGGTCCTCAACCCCTCCGCCCTGCCCCAGGTGACGGTCGACGGGGCGCCCTGGACCAGCAAGGGCGGCTGGGACCACTTCGGGGACCTGGAGGAGTCGTGAGCGCTCCCGCGCCGCCGCCCCGGGTGCTGACCGTCGCCGGCTCCGACTCGGGCGGCGGGGCCGGGATCCAGGCGGATCTGAAGACGATGCTCGCGCTCGGCGTGCACGGCATGAGCGTGGTCACCGCGGTCACCGCGCAGAACTCCCTTGGCGTGCAGGGTGCTTGGGAGCTGCCGGTGGAGGCGGTCCGGGCCCAGTACCGCAGCGTCGTCGACGACGTCGGCGTCCAGGCGGTCAAGACGGGCATGCTGGCCTCCGCCGAACTCGTCGAGACGGTGGCCGGGTTGCTCGCCGGGATCGATGTCCCCGTCGTCGTCGACCCGGTCGGCGTCTCCAAGCACGGCGATCCGCTGCTGGCGGCCTCGGCGCTGGACTCCGTCCGCACGAAGCTGCTGCCGGTCGCCACCGTCGCCACCCCCAACCTCGACGAGACGGCCCAACTGGCGGGCGTGCGGGTCGAGTCGGAGGAGCAGCTGCGGGACGCGGCCGCCGCCGTGCTGGCCTACGGGCCGCGGTGGGTGCTCATCAAGGGCGGTCATCTCCCCGGCGACGCCGTGGACCTGCTGACGGACGGTGTCGAGGAGCACTGGCTGCGCGCGCCGAGGTACGACAACCGGCACACGCACGGCACGGGCTGCACGCTCGCCTCCGCGATCGCGGCGCAGCTGGCGAAGGGGCAGAGCGTGCCGGAGGCGGTCGGGGCCGCCAAGCGGTACGTCACGGGGGCGATCGCCGCGGGGTTCGCCCTAGGCGCGGGGATCGGGCCCGTGGACCACGGCTGGGACCTCGGCCCGGGCCGGCGCGGAGGCACGGAGCGGCTGTGAGCGCTGTGCGCGCGTGGTACCGGTGGTGCCCGTCATGCGCGTGGTACCGCTGATGCGCGGGGTGCGGTGGTCGTGGAGAGGGCAGCAAAAAGCCGGTCCACTCGAGGTGGACCGGCTCGATGCAGCGAACCAGCAGTGGCCGCGCGCGATGGGGTTCCCCCCAGCTCGAGCGGACTCGAGTGCAGGGGGACGTGCGTCAGCGCGAGACCTTGCCGGCCTTGATGCACGAGGTGCAAGCGTTCACGCGCTTCGGCGTCCCGCCGACCACGGTACGGACGCGCTGGATGTTCGGGTTCCAGCGACGGGACGTACGGCGGTGCGAAAACGAGATGTTGTTGCCGAAGCTCGGCCCCTTGCCACAGACGTCGCAGTTGGCAGCCACGGGTCACTCCAAAGACTTCAGATGCACTTACGGTGGATCCCGGCATGCCGGGATCGAGATCGCAGGATCAGAGATCTGGGTGGCGGTGCCAGGGGGATGGCCCGATGTGTATCGGGCAACCGGAGCAGCATACAACGACTGCGCCAGCAGTACGAAACTACCATGGCTGCTCAGGGCCCCGGCCCCGACGGCGTCGCTCGCGGCCGTCCCTGCCCTCGCACTGCCCGGGCCGCTTTCCGGCGGACCCGGCGCCTGGGGCTACGCTGCGTCCAGTCCAGCACTTCAGGGAGGCGCAGGTGGCGCAGGCGCCGCAGACGTTCTTCGATGCTCTCGCGGTGCGCACCTGGTGCGGCCTGGCGCTGTCGGCCCTGGGCCGGGCTCGCGAGGAGATCGACGCGATCAACGTCTACCCGGTCGCGGACGGGGACACCGGCACCAATCTGTATCTCACCGTGGAGTCCGCGGCGACCGCCGTCGAGGCGGTCTTCGTCGGGCACGAGGCCGGATCCGCGCCCGTCGGGCCCCCGTCCCTCGCCGACGCCGCGCACGCGATGGCGCATGGCGCGCTCATAGGCGCGCGGGGGAACTCTGGCACGATCCTCGCGCAGCTGCTGCGCGGCATGGCCCAGGTGCTCGCCGCCGAGAGTGAGGCGACTCACACCGACGGCGCCGGGCTGAGCCTGGCGCTGCGGCAGGCGGCCGACGCCGCCCGCCAGGCCGTGGCCCACCCCGTCGAGGGCACCGTCCTGACCGTCGCCTCCGCCGCCGCGGACGCGGCGGGGGGCGCGCAGGGCGACTGCGGCACGATCGCCCGCGCCGCCCACCAGGGGGCGTGCGCCGCGCTCGCCGCCACTCCGGCGCAGCTCGCGGCCCTGGGGCGGGCGGGAGTGGTCGACGCGGGCGGCCGGGGGCTCGTCGCGGTCCTCGCGGCCCTGGTGGAGACGTTCACGGGAGAGTCGCCGGGCATGCCGGGCCCGTCGGGGTCGTCGGGATCCCTGGGGCTGTCCGGGCCGCTCGCGCGTGTGGGAGCCGTCCCGACGCAGAGCGCCGGGAACACGGCGGGCTTGGACGGCGCGGACGGCATGGACGGCGCGGACGACTGCGGGCGTGCGCCCGGCGGGGAGGGCGGGCACGCCCGTGACGCCGGAAGCGGCGGCGCAGCCGGGGCCGGAGGCGAGCGCGGCCCGGACGGGGAAGAGGGCGGGCCCGCCTTCGAGGTGATCTACCTGCTGGAGGCCGAGGACGCGGCCGTGGTGCGGCTGCGTCAACGGCTGGACGCCCTCGGCGACTCCCTCGTCATGGTCGGCGGGGACGGCCTGTGGAACGTGCACGTGCACGTGGACGACGCCGGCGCGGCCGTGGAGGCGGGCGTCGAGGCGGGCCGGCCGTACCGGATCCGCATCACCCACTTCGGCGCCGACGACGCCCACACGCGCGGCGGCGAGCGTCCGCCGCGCGAGCGCGTGCAGCGTGCGGTCGTCGCCGTCGTGCCCGGCGAGGGACTGGTCGGGCTGTATTCCGAGGCCGGCGCGACCACCGTGCTCGCGCGCCCCGGGGAGCCGCCCGCGAGCGGTGAGCTCGTGGAGGCGGTGCGACGCGCCCACGCGCGCGAGGTCGTGCTGCTGCCCAATGACGCCGACCTGAGGCACACCGCGGCCGCGGCGGCGGAACAGGCCCGCACGGAGGGCATCCGGGTGGCTCTCATCCCGACCCGGTCCGCGGTCCAGGGCATCGCGGCGCTCGCCGTCCACGAGCCCGACCGGCGCTTCGACGAGGACGTCGTCTCGATGACCTCGGCGGCCGGCGCCACCCGCTACGCCGAGGTCGTCGTGGCCGTGCGCGAGTCGTGGACCATGGCCGGCATCTGTCAGGCCGGGGACGTCCTCGGACTCGTCGACGGCGACGTGGCCGTCATCGGCTCCGACGTCGCCGCCACCGCGGAGGGCGTCCTCGACCGCATGCTGTCGGCGGGCGGCGAGCTGGTCACCCTGGTGCTCGGCGACGAGGCTCCCGAAGGCGTCGCCGAGCGGCTGGAGTCGCGGGTGCGGGAGGCGTATCTCGCCGTGGACACGGTCGTGTACCGGGGCGGGCGGCAGGGGGCGTTGTTGTTGATCGGGGTGGAATAGGCGGGTTGAACGATCCGCGGAACCTGCTGTCCTCGTTGAACGATCCCCGCACCCCCTTGTCCTCGTTCAACGATTGCCGGACCCCCTTGTTCTCGTTGAACGATCCCCTCTCCCTCAGGGGAATCGTTCAACGATCCCTCGGTTCCTCCGTCGCCTGCAGCAACTGCTCCGCCTCCGCCCGCCGCGCCGAAAGCGTCCCGCCGCCCCGCTGACCGTCGCCCTCGAAGCCCTCGGCGGCGGCGTCCGCACAGGACCGCAGCACCGCACGCGCGCGGGCCGCCGCCTGCGCGGGGCGCCCCAGGTCGCACTCCAGCCAGCCCGCGGCCAGCTCGGCTCCGGTCCGGGCCGACAGGCCGCTCCCGCCCAGGGTGACGAACACCGCGACCGCCTCGGACATCTGGGAGAGCGCCTCGTCCAGGGCGGCCCGGATCGCGTCGTCGTCCGCGTCCTCGGCGGCGGAACGGGCGAGCAGGTCGCCGAACTGGCGGTGGGTGTCCCCGAGTTCGGCGATCAGCCGCAGTCGCGCCTCCTCGTCGTCGCCCGCGGCGCCGAACGCGTCCGCGCACTCCTCCACGGCGCTCGTCATCAGCGCGCGTGCCACGTCCGGGTCCTGCTCGGTGCGCAACGCCAGCCAGGCGCGGGCGCGCAGCGAACGGATCAGCCCGTGCACATTGCCGAGGTCCCGCCACAACTCCCCGGCGCGCGCGTACGCCCGGTCGGCGTCGGCGTGCAGTCCGGCGTGGCCGAGCGACTCGGCGGCCAGGTGGGCGAGAGTGGCGTGGTCGTGCTGCTCCGGCCAGCGCCGGGCGATCTCGGCGGCCTGCAACCGGCGTTCGGCGGCGTCCCGGTGCTCGCCGAGCTCGCTCAGACAGTCGCCGAGCCACCACTGCGTCTGGACGACCGCCCCGTCCCCGTGCGTCTGCGCGCTCAGGTCCGTCAGCGCGGACTCCAGCACCTCGGCCGCCTCGGCCCAGCGGCCCTGGCGCACCAGGTACCCGCCGAGCTGATGCCGCGCCCACGCGCCGTACGTGGGGCCCGCGCCCGCCTCGTCGGCCCAGTGCGCCGACTCCAGGGCGTGCTCCGCGGCCTCCTCGAACTCTCCCCGGCCGCCGACCACCTCGGCCAGCTGAAGATGCAGCTGAGCGCGTCCGATCGCCTCCAGGAACGGCCCGCCGTGCTCCAGGGCCGCCCGCAGCGCCCGCTCCGCCTCCGCCATGTCGCCCAGCTCATGGGCGAGACCGGCCAGCCGGGCCTCGTACTCCACGGCGAACCACGGCACCCCCGCCTCGACGAACTCCGCTGCGGCCCGTGCGAACAGCTCCGCACCGGTCTCCGCCTCGCCGGAGCGCGTCGCGAGCTCCGCCAGCATCGCGTGGCCCTCGGCCACCCGGACGGCGAGCCGGACGTCGTCACCGGCCCGCCCGTCCACGAGCGCCAGGAGCTCCCGGACGGCCGACTCCGCCTGCGTACCGGCCGACGCGGGCACCGGCCCCTCGGCCTCGTGCACCCGGCGCATCAGGATCCGCGCCCGTGCCATCAGAACGCCCGCCGCCTGCGGCACCTCGGTGTCGCCCTCGGCGTACAGCGCGAGGACACGGTCGTAGGGCTCGGCGACCGCCGCGAGCGCCTCGTCCACCTCGCCGTCGAGCGCACGGACGTAGGCGGCACGCGCGCGTGCCGCCAAAGCCTCCCCCGGGTCGCCCGCCTCCTCGTACAGCCCGGCGGCGCGCTCGAACGCGTCGGCGCCCTCCGAGCCGAGACCGATCGCCTCGTGGTCGGCGATCTCGGCGAGGTCCCGCGCCGCCAGCTCCACGTCCTCGTTCGCCGCGGCCGCGCGGGCCACCCGCGCCCATGCCTCGACGGCGTGCGGCCGGAGGGTGTCCGACAACCGCCGGGCCTCCTCGAGCAGAGCCGGCACGTCCGCTTCCGTGACCTCGCCGGCCGCCTCGGCCTCGGCCGGGGCCGAAGCGGCGAACGCGGGTGCGGGCGCCGTGACCGCCGGACGCGACGCGCGCACGCCCAAGGGCAGCCGTTCCACCAAGGGCCGCTGCGCCATACGCGCGCGTGCCCGCTCGCTGACGTGCTTCGTGCCGTTGCGCTCGTCGAAACGCGCGGCCAGCGCGAGCGCCTCCGCGCGCGCGTGCACCGCGAGCTCGTCGGCCGTCCACTCCCGTCCGGCCGGCCCGGGCACCCGCTCCCCGCCGAGCCCGAGCTCACCCAGGCGCCCCATCAGCAGCGCCACGACGCTCAGGAACTCCAGCTTGCTGCGCGGCTGGCCTTCGTCCGTGAAGTAGGCGGGCCGCTCCGCGAGCAGCTCCAGGCCCCGCGCCTCGTTGCCGCTCAGCGCGCAGAACTCGACGTGGTCGGCGTACGCGCTCCGCATGCTCTCCATGGACCGCACCAGCCGGAACCCGCGCAGATGGTGGGCGCGGGCCTCGTCCGGGCGGCCCAGCCGCAGCAGCGGCAGCAGCGAGGACGCCAGCACGCTGTGCGGCTCGTGCGCGCACGTGTACTCGCCCTCCAGAACCGGCGCCCACAGCTCCAGGGCCTCCGTGTCCCGCCCCCGCTCCGCCTGCCACCAGCCCTGCCCGTGCAGCTCGCACGCGTGGCAGTCGGCCATCGCGTCCCGGTCCGCGGCCAGCCAGGCGGTGAACGCCCGCTCGGCCCGCGCCACGTCGCCCACGTGTGCGGCGACGCTGAACTCGGCGCTGCGCACGGCCCGTTCGGAGTGACCGGCGAGCCGGTAGCGGTGCTCCATCTCGCCCAGCCACTTCTCCACCGACGCCAGCGGCACGTGCGGCTGGTCGAGCATGCCGGCCGACATCCACTTGAAGACCCAGTGCAGCGAATGCGTCTCGTAGGCGTCGAAGTCCTCGGGCTGCTCGTCCCACATGCGCAGCAGCCGCGCGAACGGGACGAACATCTTCGCCTTCTCGGAGCTGTAGTTGTAGACCTTGAGCTGGTGCCCGAGCGCCTCGATCACGGCGAGCGGGATCCTCAGCCTCTCCGCCTCCAGGAGCAGTTGCTCCGCGCGCGCGTTGCGGGCCGGCCCCTCCGGCTGCTCGCCGTTCTCCGCCATCGCCCTGCGCAGGGAGTCGAAGTCCGTGATCTCACTCATCCGTGGCCCCCTGTCCGTCCGACGACTGCCCGTGTGCCGTGTCCCCGAGGGTGGCCCACTCGAGGAGGCCGATGAACGACCGGTTCAGCAGCGCCGAGTCCGCCGGCCGCAGCGGACGCTGCGCCATCAGCAGCGCCTGCCCGTACAGGGACTCCGTGGCGGTGCCGATCAGCTCCCTGTCGCGCAGCGAACCGATGCGCCGGATCAGCGGGTTGAGATGGTTGAGCACCAGACGCGCGCGCGGGGCGCTCCCGCGCAGCGAGCCCAGGATGCCCGCCCACAGGTCGTCCGCCTGCTCCTCGGCGTCCGCGCGCGCCTGCTCGTGCCGGGCCGCGCGGTCGTCGAGGTGCAGCGCGGGCACCGACAGCGGATGGAAGGCCCGCAGCACGACGTCGCACCCCAGCGGATCGAGCTTCGCCCGCGCGGCCGCCAGGAAGCCGGCCAGCGCCAGCTCGTCGGCGGCGGCGACGGCGTCCAGGTGCGCGGTCACGGTGTCGGCGTCCAGCTCGGCGACCACCGTCCCCGGCCGCACCGAGGGCAGCGCCTCCACCAGCTCGCTGTCGTACGTGTAACCGCCGTTGATCACCCCGACGCCCTGCGCGGAGGCGATCGGCGCGACCTGCCGGTACTCCTCGACGGTCCGCGTGAAGTGCACCACCGGGTGCCGCTGCGCGAACTCCTCCAGCGACAGCCGGCCGTCGGTCGTCTCGAAGGGCAGCCACGGCAGCATCGTGCGCAGCATGTCCGTGTCGTGCCGCGCCAGGGACTTCACGCCCAGATGGTGCACGGCCAAGAACGCCTCGAGCCGCTCCGGGTCGCCGGCCGCCAGTCCCGTCAGCCACGACCGGATCCGCTCGCCCAGCGCCTCGCGCACCGCGGCCAGCGTCTCGTCCTCGTAGAGCGACTCACGTGAGGCGGTCGGCCGCAGACTGTCGGTGTCCAGGACGCAGCGCACGAAGAACGCCCAGTCGGGCAGCAGCTGTTCGCCCCGCTCGGTCAGCAGCATGCCCTTGAGGTGCACCCGGTGACCGGCCCGCTGCGCCGGGCTCACCGCGGACGGCAGCACGTACGCCACCCCGCGGATCCCCGCCAGCGGCACGTCCAGGCCGACCGCGTCCAACGGCGTGAAGCCGAACAGCTCACGGCAGTGCCGGGCCAGGGCGACCCGCCGGTCGGCGGGGGAGGCGTACGCCCGGTCCCAGGGCGCGGGCAGATCCGTGACCGGCTCGTCGCCGACCCGGACGTCGTAGGGCAGCAGCGACCCGAAGTCCCGGGCCAGCGCCAGCACACGCGGCTCGGCGAGCCATTCCGCCGCCCCCGCCCGCGCCACCAGATGCACGGTGGTGCCCGGCTCGGGACGCTCCTCGTGGGGCAGCGTCCGCACGGTGTACGAGCCGTCGTCGCGAGCCGTCCACTCCACCGGCGGCGCGTCCGGCGTACGGGCGCTGCGGCTGACCACGCGGATCCGCTCGGCGACCACGAAGCAGGCCAGCAGACCGATGCCGAACTGGCCGAGGAAGTCCGACCGGACGTCCTGCAGTCCCTCGGCGCGCTTGGAACTGCGCCCGATCGTCGCCAGCAGGTCGTGCACGTCGGACTCGGTGAGCCCGACGCCGGAGTCCTCCACCCGCAGCCCGCCGTCCGCCGCGAACAGCCGCACCCGCGCCGGGGCGCCGGGCTCCTCGGCCCGTCGGGCGGTGACGGCGTCCACGGCGTTCTGCAGGAGCTCGCGCAGATAGACCTTGGGGCTGGAGTACAGGTGATGGGACAGCAGGTCCACCAGACCGCGCAGGTCGACCTGGAACGAGTGGGGTGACGGAGATGCCTGGGATGACTGTGAGGTCTGGGAGTCCATCGCTGCAGCGCCGCGGGCTGGGGGAGGAGCACGGCGCGGGGTCGGGCGGTCCCGGTGGGGCGGTGACCGCGGATGATGGCCGGAGCGCGCCATCCTAGAGCCCGAACGAGCCGTCTGACCAGGGGTTTCAGGACACCTATGCGGCAATGTCAGTGACGTGGTGTGCAATGGATCTCGTGCCCGCGCTGAAGGAACCACTGGAACAACCGCTCACGTCAGTGCTCGGCCCCGCCACCGCGAAGGTGATGGCCGAGCACCTCGGCCTGCACACGGTCGGCGACCTCCTGCACCACTACCCCCGCAGATACGAGGAGCGCGGCCAGCTCACCTCCCTCGCCGACCTCCCGATGGACGAGCACGTCACCGTGGTCGCCCAGGTCGCCGACGCCCGCCTGCACAGCTTCGCCTCCGCCAAGGCGCCCCGCGGCAAGGGCCAGCGCCTGGAGGTGACCATCACCGACGGCAGCGGCAGGCTCCAGCTGGTCTTCTTCGGCAGCGGCGTCCACAAGCCGCACAAGGAGCTGCTGCCGGGCACGCGCGCGATGTTCGCGGGCAAGGCCTCGGTCTTCAACCGCCGCCTCCAACTGGCCCACCCGGCCTACGAACTGCTGCACGCCGACACCGAGGAATCCGTCGAGACCTGGGCGGGCGCCCTCATCCCGCTCTACCCGGCCACCGCGAAACTGGAGTCCTGGAAGATCGGCAAGGCGGTCCAGACCGTCCTGCCCAGCGCCCAGGAGGCGGTCGATCCGCTCCCGGAGTCGCTGCGCGAGGGCCGCGGCCTGCTGTCCCTGCCCGAGGCCCTGTTGAAGATCCACCGCCCGCAAACCAAGGCCGACATCGCCGACGCCCGCGCCCGCCTGAAGTGGGACGAGGCGTTCGTCCTCCAGGTCGCCCTGGCCCGTCGCCGGCACGCCGACGCCCAACTCCCGGCGGTGGCCCGCAGGCCCTCGCCCGACGGCCTCCTCGCCGCCTTCGACGCCCGGCTTCCCTTCACCCTCACCGACGGCCAGCGGAAGGTCTCGAAGGAGATCTTCGACGACCTGGCGACGGAGCATCCGATGCACCGGCTGCTGCAGGGGGAGGTCGGCTCGGGCAAGGCCCAGCCCCTGGACTCCCTGGTGCTCACGCCGACCGGCTTCCGGCGGATGGGCGACCTGGCCGTGGGCGACGAGGTGGTCGTCCCGAACGGGGAGATCGCGCCGGTCGACGGCGTCTTCCCGCAGGGCGACCGCGAGGTGTGGCGTCTGGTCCTGTCCGACGGCGCTCGTGTGGAGTGCGACGACGAGCACCTGTGGATCGTCGGCACCGCCTCCGCATGGCGTCGCGGCCAGGCCCCCGGGGTCATGACCACACGCCGGATCCGGCAGGACACGCTCACGGCGGACGGCGCCCCGAAGTGGTACCTCCCGGTCGCGACCCCGGTCGACCTCGGAGGCGACGCACCCCTCCCGCAGGACCCGTACGAGTACGGCGTCCGGCTGGCCGGCGGCGGAAGCAGCGGTCCGGACCCGGCCGCGCAGGGCTCGCCGTCGCCCTCGTCCGGTGCGGGCGTCGGCGTCCCCATCGCCTTCCGGAACACCTCCGTCAAGAACCGCACCGCCCTCCTGCAGGGCCTCCTCGACACCGGCGGCACGGTCGGTGCGGACGGCCTGAGCGTCACGTTCCGCGCCGCCTCACGCCTGCTCGCCGACGACGTCGCCTGGATCGTGCGCTCGCTGGGAGGCCGGGCGCGGCTCTCCTCGTCGGGGGAGGGCTTCGAGGTCTCCCTCGCCCTGCCGGAGGCGCACCCGCCGTTCCGGCTGCCCCGCAAGGCGGCCCTCCTGCGGTCCCGGCCCGGCGACGACGCGTTCCGCCGCGGCGTCCACGCCGTCGAGTACGTGGGCCGGGGGCCCGTCCAGTGCATCAGCGTCGCCCACCCCAGCCACGCCTACGTCACCGACCACTTCACGGTCACCCACAACACCATGGTCGCGCTGCGCGCCATGCTCGCCGTCGTCGACGCGGGCGGACAGGCGGCGATGCTCGCCCCCACCGAGGTCCTCGCCCAGCAGCACCACCGCTCCGTCGTCGAGATGATGGGCGATCTCGCCGAGGGCGGCATGCTCGGCGGATCCGAACAGGCCACCAAGGTCGTCCTGCTGACCGGGTCGATGGGGGCGGCGGCCCGCCGCAAGGCGCTGCTCGACCTCGTCACCGGGGAGGCCGGCATCGTCATCGGCACCCACGCGTTGATCGAGGACAAGGTCCAGTTCCACGACCTCGGCCTGGTCGTGGTCGACGAACAGCACCGCTTCGGCGTCGAACAGCGGGACGCCCTGCGCGGCAAGGGCAAGCAGCCCCCGCACCTGCTCGTCATGACGGCCACGCCCATCCCCCGCACCGTCGCCATGACCGTCTTCGGCGACCTGGAGACCTCGGTCCTCGACCAGCTCCCGGCCGGCCGCTCGCCGATCGCCAGCCATGTCGTCCCCGCCGCGGACAAACCGCACTTCCTCGCGCGCGCGTGGGAGCGGGTGCGCGAGGAGGTGCAGAACGGCCATCAGGCGTACGTCGTCTGCCCCCGCATCGGCGACGACGAGGACGACCCGGAGAAGGCCGGCAAGGCCAAGAAGAAGCCGCCCGAGGACGAGGCCGAGAAGCGGCCCCCGCTCGCCGTCCTCGACGTCGCCGATCAGCTCGCGCGAGGCCCCCTCCAGGGACTGCGCGTCGAGGTGCTGTACGGCCGTATGCCCCCCGACGACAAGGACGCCGTCATGCGCCGCTTCGCCGCGGGCGACACCGACGTCCTGGTCGCCACGACCGTCATCGAGGTCGGCGTCAACGTCCCCAACGCCACCGCGATGGTGATCATGGACGCCGACCGGTTCGGCGTGTCCCAGCTCCACCAGCTGCGCGGCCGCGTCGGCCGTGGCTCGGCGCCGGGCCTGTGCCTGCTGGTCAGCGAGATGCCGCAGGCGACCGCCGCCAGGCAGCGGCTGGACGCCGTCGCCGCCACTCTCGACGGCTTCGAGCTCTCCCGCATCGACCTCGAGCAGCGCCGCGAGGGCGACGTCCTCGGCCAGGCCCAGTCCGGCGTCCGCTCCAGCCTGCGCGTCCTCACGGTCATCGAGGACGAGGAGGTCATCGCCGAGGCGCGGCAGGAAGCGGCGGCCGTCGTCGAGGCGGACCCGGAGCTGACCGCCTACCCCGGCCTGCGCACGGCGCTGGACGCCCTGCTGGACGAGGAGCGGGAGCAGTACCTGGAGAAGGGGTGAGGAGGACCACCCGGGGACGCGGCGGACCGCGCCACCCGCCACACTTGAACGCAAAGCCGCCCACCACCAAGGACCAGAGATGACCCGCGTGATCGCCGGAGCAGCCGGCGGACGTCGCCTGGCGGTCCCGCCAGGCACCGGAACCCGCCCCACCTCCGACCGCGCACGCGAAGGCCTCTTCTCCACCTGGCAGTCCCTCCTGGGCGGCCCCCTCGACGGCGAACGGGTCCTCGACCTGTACGCCGGATCAGGCGCCGTCGGTCTGGAGGCCCTGTCCCGCGGCGCCGGCCACACCCTCCTCGTCGAGGCCGACGCGCGAGCGGCCCGCGTGATCCGGGAGAACGTGAGAAACCTCGCCCTCCCCGGCGCCGAGGTCCGCGCGGGCAAGGCCCGACAGGTCATCGAGGCGGCGCAGGCCGCGCCGTACGACCTCGTCTTCCTCGACCCCCCGTACGCCGTCACCGACGACGATCTTCGAGAGATCCTGCTCACACTCCGCTCGGGGGGCTGGCTCGCGGCCGAAGCGCTCGTCACCGTGGAGCGCAGCACCAGAGGCGGTGAGTTCGGCTGGCCGGACGGTTTCGAAGCGCTCCGGTCCCGTCGCTACGGCGAGGGAACGTTTTGGTACGGTCGCGCCGCCTCTACGTGCGAAGACGCACGATGACCGGACCGGAGAGCGAGGGAACACAAGTGCGCCGTGCCGTCTGTCCCGGGTCGTTCGACCCGATCACCAACGGACACCTCGACATCATCTCCCGCGCCTCCCGTCTGTACGACGAGGTCTACGTCGCGGTGATGATCAACAAGTCCAAGAAGGGCCTGTTCGAGATCGACGAGCGGATCGATCTGATCCGCGAGGTCACCGCCGAGTACGGCAACGTCCGGGTCGAGGCCTTCCACGGCCTCCTCGTCGACTTCTGCAAGGAGCGCGGGATCCCGGCCATCGTCAAGGGCCTGCGCGCGGTCAGCGACTTCGACTACGAACTGCAGATGGCGCAGATGAACAACGGCCTCTCCGGCGTCGAGACGCTGTTCGTGCCCACCAACCCCACCTACAGTTTCCTCTCCTCCTCACTGGTCAAGGAGGTCGCCACCTGGGGCGGCGACGTCTCCCACCTGGTGCCGCCCAGGGTCCTCGAAGCGCTGACCGAGCGCCTCGGGCGGGACTGACCGCCGGACGGCCGTCCTGACGTGCCGTCACCCGGTGTCCGGCGGGCGTCCCATGGCCGTACAGTCGTCCCGTCCGTCTCCAACACAGCTGTAGAGAGTGGCGAGCAACCGGTGGACGTGCAGAAGAAGCTCGACGAGATCGTCACGGCGGTCTCCAGTGCCCGGTCGATGCCGATGTCGGCCTCGTGCGTGGTCAACCGCGCGGATCTGCTCGCTCTGCTGGAAGAGGTACGCGCGGCCCTGCCCGACTCCCTGGCCCAGGCCGAGGAGCTCATCGGCGGCCGCGAGCAGGTCGTCGAGCAGGCCCGCCAGGAGGCCGAGCGGATCATCGAGACCGCCCACGCCGAGCGCGGCTCGCTGGTCTCCGGCACCGAGATCGCCCGCCGCTCCCAGGCCGAGGCCGATCGGATCCTCGCCGAGGCACGCAAGGACGCCGAGGAGGTCCGCGCGGACGCCGACGACTACGTCGACTCCAAGCTCGCCAACTTCGAGGTCGTCCTCACCAAGACCCTCGGCTCCGTGGGCCGCGGCCGCGAGAAGCTCCTCGGCACCGGACCGGGCACCGACGAGCAGGGGTACGAGGACGAGGACGCCCCCGAGCGCAGCCACGACCCCGAGACCCTGCGCCGCGACGCCGACGCGTACGTCGACGCCAAGCTGGGCGCGTTCGAGGCGGTCCTGGCCAAGACGCTGGAGGCGGTCGGCCGGGGCCGCCAGAAGCTGCACGGCCGCATCGCCACGGACGACCTCGGCGCCCTCGCCGCCGACACCACCACCTTCCAGCACTCCTCGGACGCCGACTACCTCGCCGACCTGGCCGCCCTCGCGGAGCAGGACGCGGCGCCCGCGCAGCCCGTCCAGCAGACGTACGACCAGCAGGAGCCGCAGCCGGCGTACGGCTACCAGCAGCAGCCGGACCCTTACGGCGGCTATCCGCAGCAACAGCAACAGCAACAGGGCTACGGCGGGCAGGACCCGTACGGCTACCAGCAGCAGGCGGACCCCTACGCGTACCAGGGGGGCTACGACGCCCAGCAGGACCCGTACGACCCGAACCAGGCCCAGCAGCAGCACGACCCGTCCCACCAGGCCCAGCAGCAGCACCAGCAGGCGCAGCAGGGGTACGCCCTCGACGAGACCAGTCTCTTCGACACCGGCATGATCAGCGCCGAGCAGCTGCGCGCCTACGAGCAGGGACGCGGGCTGTAGGACCGGGCGGGCAGGGGCCGGATTGGGCTGTGGGCGAATGCTCCAGTATCCTGGCTCATCGGTCGCGTGTGCGCTTCGCTGATGTCGCATGCGCCCGCGATCGCCGCTGCCCGCCACACCGAGGGGCAGCGTCCCCCGAGCTCAGAAGATCGAAAGCAGGAATGGCTCTGAACGCCCGCCTCGACCACCGCAAGCCTCTCGTGTTCGACACGCACGAGCTGGGGCGGCGGCCCGGTGCGCAGCAGCGCCTGACCCGCGAGATCGACGCTCCCCAGGATCTCGGGATCCAGGGAGTCGTCGGAGTGCCGGAAGGCGCTCCGGTGGAGCTCGCACTCCGACTTGAGTCGGTCATGGAAGGTGTGCTCGTCACAGGCACCGCCCGTGCACGGGCCGAAGGGGAGTGCGTAAGGTGTCTGGAGCCGCTCGAGTTCGATCTCGCAGCGGACTTCCAGGAGATGTTCTCGTACCCTGACGCCGATGACCGGGGCCGTGTGAAAGCGGATCCGGCCGACGACGCCGAGGAAGACGAGGACAGGCTCTTCCTCGAGGACGGCCTGTTCGACCTCGAGCCCGTGCTGCGTGATGCGGTGGTGCTCGCACTGCCGATGCAGCCGGTGTGCCAGGACGACTGCCCCGGCCTGTGCTCCGAGTGCGGAGCCCGGCTGGCGGACGACCCGGACCACCACCACGACGCCGTCGACATCCGTTGGGCGGCACTGCAGGGACTCGCCGGTTCACCTGAAGACGGCGAGAAGGACGAGATGAGCGGCGGCGCGCTTCCATCAGCGCACGCCGACGAGAAGCAGGAGAAGTAGCCGTGGCTGTTCCGAAGCGGAAGATGTCGCGCAGCAACACGCGCCACCGCCGGTCGCAGTGGAAGGCTGCGGTCCCCACCCTGGTTGCGTGCGAGCGCTGCCACGAGCCCAAGCTGCAGCACATCGCGTGCCCGTCTTGCGGCACCTACAACAAGCGCCAGGTCCTCGAGGTCTGAGCGGCTGGTGAGAGGCTTCATGTCTGACGCCAAGGCGGACACGACCGCCAAGAACAAGGCGGACACGGCCTCGTCCCACACGCTTCTGGAAGGGCGGCTCGGCTATCGGCTCGAGTCCGCCCTTCTGGTGCGTGCGCTGACCCACCGTTCCTACGCGTACGAGAACGGCGGTCTGCCGACGAACGAGCGGCTGGAGTTCCTCGGGGACTCCGTGCTCGGCCTCGTCGTCACGGACACGCTGTACCGCACCCACCCCGACCTGCCCGAAGGCCAACTGGCCAAGTTGCGGGCCGCGGTGGTCAACTCGCGTGCGCTGGCGGAGGTCGGTCGTGGTCTCGACCTGGGCTCCTTCATCCGGCTCGGCCGGGGTGAAGAGGGCACGGGCGGCCGGGACAAGGCATCCATCCTCGCCGACACCCTCGAAGCGGTGATCGGCGCGGTCTATCTCGATCAGGGCCTCGACGCGGCCTCAGAACTGGTGCACCGCCTGTTCGACCCGCTGATCGAGAAGTCCTCGAATCTCGGCGCCGGCCTGGACTGGAAGACCAGTCTCCAGGAGCTCACCGCGACCGAAGGCCTCGGCGTCCCCGAGTACCTGGTCACGGAGACCGGCCCCGACCACGAGAAGACCTTCACTGCTGCCGCCCGCGTCGGAGGCGTCTCGTACGGCACCGGCACCGGCCGCAGCAAGAAGGAGGCGGAGCAGCAGGCCGCCGAGTCCGCCTGGCGGTCCATCCGGGCAGCGGCGGACGAGCGCGCCGAGGAGGCGACGGCCGAGGCGGCCGCCGCGGCCGACGGCAGTGTGGACCAGGAGTCCGCCTCCGCCTGAGCAGCACCACGAGACGAGCGCCCGCCCCCGACGGGGACGGGCGCTCGGCCCGTGCAGGAACCGAGTCACGGGGGATGCCATGCCCGAGTTGCCCGAGGTCGAGGTGGTCCGGCGCGGTCTGGAGCGGTGGGTCGCCCATCGCACGGTCGCCGACGCCGAGGTCCTGCACCCCCGCGCCGTGCGCCGCCATCTGGCCGGCGCCGAGGACTTCGCGCACCGCCTCGAAGGCCACCGCATCGGCGCTCCGAGCCGGCGCGGCAAGTACCTCTGGCTGCCGCTGGAGGACACCGACCAGGCGGTCCTGGCCCATCTCGGCATGAGCGGCCAGCTCCTGGTCCAGGCGCACGGGGCTCCCGACGAGAAGCATCTGCGCGTGCGGGTGCGCTTCGCGGACGACACGGACACCGAGCTCCGCTTCGTCGACCAACGCACGTTCGGCGGACTGTCGCTGCACCCCACCGGCCCGGACGGGCTCCCGGACGTCATCGCGCACATCGCCCGTGACCCCCTCGACCCGCTGTTCGACGACGAGGCGTTCCACCAGGCGCTGCGCAGGAGGCGCACCACCGTCAAGCGCGCGCTGCTCGACCAGTCGCTGATCAGCGGCGTCGGCAACATCTACGCGGACGAGGCGCTCTGGCGCTCCCGTCTGCACTACGACCGTCCGACGGCCACCTTCACCCGGCCCCGCACATACGAACTGCTCGGCCATGTCCGGGACGTGATGAACGCGGCCCTCGCCGTCGGCGGCACCAGCTTCGACAGTCTGTACGTCAACGTCAACGGCGAGTCGGGCTACTTCGACCGGTCGCTGGACGCCTACGGGCGTGAAGGGCTGCCCTGCAAACGGTGCGCCACGCCGATGCGCCGACGCGCCTGGATGAACCGGTCCAGCTACTTCTGCCCGAAGTGTCAGAGGGCGCCGCGCGTCCCGTCGTAGCGCTCGCGCGCGGCCAGGACGTCGGTCATCCGCCCTTCGACGAGGTGGATGAGGCCCAGAAGGCGGTCGGCCACCTCCCGCCCGAGCGGGGTCAGTTCGTAGTCCACGCGGGGCGGGTTGGTGGGCTGCGCCTCGCGGTGCACCAGACCGTCGCGCTCCAGCGCGTGCAGCGTCTGGGAGAGCATCTTCTCGCTCACGCCGTCGACCCGGCGGCGCAGCTCGTTGAAACGCAGGGAGCCCTCGTACAGCGCACCGAGGGTCAGTCCGCCCCAGCGGCCGGTGATGTGCTCGAGTGTGCCGCGCGAGGGACAGGCCTTGGCGAACACGTCGAACGGAAGATCCTGATCCTCCGCCCTCTCCCGGGTGATGTCCATACGCCAAGCCTACTCGAAGGTAGCGCTAACCGGGAGGTTGCACTAACTATCAGATAGTGCTTTCCTGTGGTCACTGTTCTTGAGCTGCCCATTTTCAGGAGTACGCATGTCCACCCCTGTCGTCGCCATCGCCTACCACTCCGGCTACGGCCACACCGCCGTCCTCGCCGAGGCCGTCCGCGCCGGCGCCGCCGACGCAGGCGCCGAGGTGCACCTGGTCAAGGTCGACGAGATCACCGAGGAGCAGTGGACGCTGCTCGACCGCTCGGACGCCGTCGTGTTCGGATCGCCCACCTACATGGGGACCGCGTCCGCCGCCTTCCACGCCTTCGCCGAGGCGACCTCCGCGCGCTGGCCGGAGCAGGTGTGGAAGGACAAGCTGGCCGCAGGGTTCACCAACTCGGGTTCCAAGAGCGGCGACAAGCTGCACACGCTGCAGTTCTTCCAGATCCTGGCCGCACAGCTCGGCATGCACTGGGTCAGCCTCGGCCTGCTGCCCGGCTGGAACAACTCGGCCGGCTCCGAGCACGACCTCAACCGACTGGGCGTGTTCCTGGGCGCCGCCGCGCAGACCAACGTCGACGAGGGTCCGGACGCCGTCCACAAGGCGGACGTGGCGACGGCCGAACACCTGGGCCGCCGGGTGGCCGAGACCGCGCGGATCTTCCTCGCCGGCCGCGCCCAGGCAGCCTGATCCCGCCGACCGCCCATCGCCACGCCGTGACCCCTACGCCGTGACTCACACGCCGTGACCTGCGACGCCGTCGTCGCCGGTCACGGCGTCGGTCGTGTCCGCCGTCCGCCGTACAGGGTCCGGCGGCGGACGACGTGCCTCTTCAGCCGTGTCTCAGTACCCGAAGTCCTGCGTCCACCAGGGGCCGCCGGAGCCGAAGTGGACGCCGACGCCCAGGGTCTTGAAGTCGCAGTTCAGGATGTTCGCCTTGTGGCCCGGGCTGTTCATCCAGGCCTCCATGACGGCAGCCGCGTCGGACTGCCCGCGGGCTATGTTCTCGCCGCCGAGTCCCGAAATGCCGGCCTTGGCCGCCCGGTCCCACGGGGTCGCCCCCTCGGGGTCGGTGTGGTCGAAGAACCCGCGCGCGGCCATGTCGTCGCTGAACTTCTCGGCGAGGTCCGACAGGGCGCTGTTCGCGGAGACGGCACTGCAGCCGACCTTGGCCCGCTCCTCGTTGACCAGCTTCAGCACCTCGGCCGCGGCCTGCGTCTCGGCCGAGACCGTGACGGGCGCCTGGGGCTTCGCCGGCGCCCTGGTCGCGGCCCTCGACTTGGACGGCGTGGTCTCCGGCGCGCTGGAAGGCGTGGACGCGGGCTTCTTCGGAGCCGTCTTCGTCGGCGCGGCCGAGGAGGCGGAGACCGAGGGGGACGGGGAGGGCGTGGCCGGGGCGGAGGCGGCGGGCGAGACCGACCGGCCGGCGTCGCGGCTGGTCGGGGCGGAGCCGCGGTCGTCGTCGGCGGAGCCGGACGTGCCGCCCTGCTCGGAGGCGGAGTTCGTGGGCGAGCCGGCGGCGGCCTGGACCTTGTCGCCGGAGCCGCCGCTGCCGCCCCCGAGGCGGTAGCCGTCGATGCCGGGCACCACACCCGTCGCCACGGCGACCGTGCCGATCGCCACCGCCGCGGAGACGCCGAGCAGACCGGTCTTCACCGGCGTGGCGACCCTGCGCTTACGACGACGGCCCGAGCCCGCCCGATTCCCCCCGGCCCGGCGGGCGCCGCCGTCGGGGGCGAACCCGTCGGCCGCGAACACCCCGGTGTCCCCGTGGGCGTAGTCGCCCTCCGCGTACAGGTACTCGCGGCTTCTCGCGACGGAGTCCGCGTACGCCTCGGGGTTGAGATACGGCGCGATGCCGATGGTGGGAAGTGTTTCCGTATGCGCATCCTGCGCCCTGTGGCTGTCCGCATGCGAGCCGTGCGTCTGTGTGACCCCCGTGGCGCGGCTCGTGGCGGCGCTGCCGGCGGCGGAGCGTCGGTGGCGTCCCATGTCCTTGCCTTCCTCGTCCGAGCGGTGTTCTCAACGGTCGGCCGAAGCCCTGGGGCGACGCGCGCCTCCTGCTCCCTCTGGTCAACCTGACTCACCCGATCGAGTGAGTTTCATATGAGAATCATTGGGTGGGGACGGTACCGCATGGTGCTCGGGGAGGAAGTGTCCCGAGAGACTTTGCGCGGTTAGGTTGCACCCATGAACGAGGATGTACGGCTGGTCGCCTGGGTGCGCGGACACGTCCAGGGCGTGGGATTCCGCTGGTTCACCCGGGCCAAGGCGCTGGAGATCGGCGGCCTGAGTGGCTTTGCTCTCAATTTGGCCGACGGCCGGGTCCAGGTGGTCGCCGAAGGGGCCAAGGAGGGGTGCGAGGAGCTGCTCGGCTGGCTCCTGGGCGACGACACGCCCGGACGCGTAGCCGGAGTCACCGAGATATGGGACACACCGCGCGGAGGTTACGACGGCTTCGCGATCCGCTGAGAACCCCCGCCGAGCGCCCCCGGGAAAGTGGAGGGGAATGCCACGGGCACGTGCCCCCAGCAGAAAGGGGCAGGTGATTGCCAAGAAAGGCTTGCCGTGGGAGGCTCCGCACTTAAGGATGATCGCCACGCCCCGAGGGCCCCGCAGGAGTCGCAGCGCCGCCGTTTCGGCCGCGCGCCGCCGGGCAGCCCGCCAATACGGGGCGTGATCGTGTTGACCGTCAAACTTTTTGGTGAGACGCTGAAAGCACCCCGCGCACCCCAGCTGTTTGGCATGGATGAACGGCAGCACGAACAAGATCCTGCCAAGCACCGCGGGTGCAAATCCCTCACGACCCACACCGCTTCGGTCGGTCACTCATTGTGGAGGACCATCCATCATGGCAAAGGCGCTTCTCGGTTACGTCGGCGGCTCCGACCCGCGACTCCTCGCCGAGATGCGACGGCTCCAGCAGCGTGTACAGGACCTGGAATCCGAGCTCGGACGGATCCAGGCCGAGAACGACGCGCTGACGGCTGCCGCTTCTCACGAATCGCTTATGGAGAGCATCGACGCACGCCAGGCGGAGCCTGCGCTCACCTGATCGCTGCACGCTGTACCACGGCACGCAGGGTCGGGCGGCTCATTCTCACCGCGTCGGACCGCTAAGTTGTCAGAGTTTGCAAGGGACGCTTCGGCGTCCCTTCTTTCTTGTCCCCCATGCGTTCGCGCCCCCGCTTCCGCCTCTTCTGCCCCCGCCCCCCGCCGTTGGTTCCCCCGCGCACCCTTTCAGTCTCTTAACGTTTGGTGTGCCCTGCGCGTTCATGGGTGAAACCGCGGGTTCATGGAGTGAGACACCCCCGGAAGGTAGAGTCCAGCGCCGTGCACCTCAAGGCCCTGACCCTCCGGGGGTTCAAGTCGTTCGCGTCCGCGACCACGCTCCGGTTCGAACCGGGGATCACGTGCGTCGTCGGACCGAACGGCTCGGGCAAGTCCAACGTCGTCGACGCGCTCAGCTGGGTCATGGGCGAGCAGGGCGCCAAGTCGCTGCGCGGCGGCAAGATGGAGGACGTCATCTTCGCCGGCACCACCGGCCGCCCCCCGCTGGGCCGCGCCGAGGTGTCCCTCACCATCGACAACTCCGACGGGGCGCTCCCCATCGAGTACGCCGAGGTCACCATCACGCGGATCATGTTCCGCAACGGCGGCAGCGAGTACCAGATCAACGGCGACACCTGCCGGCTGCTCGACATCCAGGACCTGCTCTCCGACTCCGGCATCGGGCGTGAGATGCACGTCATCGTCGGCCAGGGCCAGCTCGACTCCGTCCTGCACGCCGACCCCATGGGCCGCCGCGCCTTCATCGAGGAGGCTGCGGGCGTCCTCAAGCACCGCAAGCGCAAGGAGAAGGCGCTCCGCAAGCTGGACGCGATGCAGGCCAACCTCGCGCGCGTGCAGGACCTCACCGACGAACTCCGGCGTCAGCTCAAGCCCCTCGGCCGCCAGGCCGCCGTCGCCCGCCGCGCCGCCGTCATCCAGGCCGACCTGCGCGACGCCAGGCTGCGCCTGCTCGCCGACGACCTCGTACGGCTGCGGGAGGCCCTGCAGACGGAGGTCGCCGACGAGGCCGCCCTCAAGGAACGCAAGGAGGCGGCCGAGCAGGAGCTGAGGAAGGCCCTGCAGCGCGAAGCCCTCCTGGAGGACGAGGTCCGGCAGCTCACGCCGCGTCTGCAGCGGGCCCAGCAGACCTGGTACGAGCTGTCCCAGCTCGCCGAACGCGTCCGGGGCACCGTCTCGCTCGCCGACGCCCGGGTGAAGAGCGCCACCTCCGCGCCCCCCGAGGAGCGGCGCGGCCGCGACCCCGAGGACATGGAGCGGGAGGCGGCCCGGATCCGAGAGCAGGAGGCCGAACTGGAGGCCGCTCTCGAAGCTGCCCGGCACGCACTCGACGACACCGTCGCCCACCGCGCGGACCTGGAACGGGAGCTCGCCGTCGAGGAACGGCGACTGAAGGACGTCGCCCGGGCGATCGCGGACCGCCGCGAGGGCCTGGCCCGGCTGAACGGCCAGGTCAACGCGGCCCGCTCGCGCGCCGCCTCCGCACAGGCCGAGATCGACCGCCTCGCCGCCGCCCGGGACGAGGCCCAGGAACGGGCCGTCACCGCACAGGAGGAGTACGAGGAGCTCAAGGCGGAGGTGGACGGCCTGGACGCGGACGACCACGAGCTCGCCGAGCGGCACGAGGGCGCCAAGCGGCAGCTCACCGAGGCGGAGGCCGCCCTCGCCGACGCCCGCGAGGCGGCCACGGCCGCCGAACGCAGCCGCGCCGCGACCCTGGCCCGTCGGGACGCCCTGGCGCTGGGGCTGCGGCGCAAGGACGGCACCGGCGCCCTGCTCGCCGCGCGCGACCGCCTGAACGGCCTGCTGGGTCCGGCGGCCCGACTGCTGACGGTGACGCCCGGCCACGAGATCGCGCTCGCGGCGGCCTTCGGCGCCGCCGCGGACGCGATCGCGGTCACGACGCCCGCCGCGGCCGCCGAAGCCATCCGGCTGCTGCGCAAGCAGGACGCGGGGCGCGCCGCGCTGCTGCTCAGCGGTGCGGCGGGCGACGTACCCGAGGAGCGCACCGACGGCCGGCGCGCCGGGGGCCGGCTCCTCGACGCGCAACCCGCCGAGGACCGGCTCACCGCCGAGGACCGTCTCGCCGAGGACCGGCTCACCGCCGAGGACCGTCTCGCCGAGGACCGGCTCACCGCCGGGGGCCGGCGGAACGACGGCCGGCGCGTCGAGGGTCCGCCGTATGCCGCCGATCTGGTGCGGGGTCCCGGCGAGCTCATGCCCGCCGTGCGCCGGCTCCTGCGGGGGATCGTCGTCGTGGGCACGCTGGAGGACGCCGAGGAGCTGGTCTACGCCCGCCCGGACCTCGTCGCGGTGACCGCCGAGGGCGATCTGCTGGGCGCGCACTTCGCGCACGGCGGGTCCGCCGGGGCGCCCAGCCTGCTGGAGGTGCAGGCGTCCGTGGACGAGGCCGCCGCCGAGCTCGACGAGCTGGCCGTGCGCTGCGCGGAGCTGACGCAGGCACAGCGCACGGCCGGCGAGCACCGCCGGGAGTGCGCCGCGCTCGTCGAGGAGGTGGGGGAGCGGCGGCGGGCCGCGGACCGGGAGAAGTCGGCCGTGGCGCAGCAGCTCGGGCGGCTCGCGGGGCAGGCCCGGGGCGCGGCCGGTGAGGCCGAGCGGTCCGCGGCGGCCGCGGCGCGGGCGCAGGAGGCGCTGGACCGGGCCGTGGAGGAGGCCGAGGAGCTGGCGGAACGGCTGGCCGTCGCCGAGGAGACGCCGGCCGAGGAGGAGCCCGACTCCTCCGTGCGGGACCGGCTCGCCGCCGACGGGGCCAACGCGCGGCAGACCGAGATGGAGGCCAGGCTCCAGGTCCGCACCCACGAGGAGCGGGTCAAGGGGCTGGCCGGGCGGGCCGACTCGCTGGACCGGGCCGCGCGGACGGAACGCGAGGCACGCGCGCGTGCCGAGCAGCGACGGGCGCGGCTGCGGCACGAGGCGGCCGTCGCGGACGCCGTCGCCTCGGGCGCGCGGCAGCTGCTCGCCCATGTCGAGGTCTCCGTGGGCCGGGCCGAGGCGGAGCGGATCGCCGCCGACGCGGCCAAGGCGCGGCAGGAGCAGGAGCTGGCCGCCGCCCGCACCGCCGGACGCGATCTGAAGGCCGAGCTGGACAAGCTGACGGACTCGGTGCACCGCGGCGAAGTGCTCGGCGCGGAGAAGCGGATGCGGATCGAGCAACTGGAGACCAAGGCGCTGGAGGAGCTCGGCGTGGAGCCCGCGGGGCTGGTCTCCGAGTACGGACCGCATCAGCTCGTGCCGCCGTCGCCGCCCGCCGAGGGCGAGGTGCTGCCGGAGGACCCGGAGGATCCGCGCAACCGGCCGAGTCCGTTCCGGCGCGCCGAGCAGGAGAAGCGGCTGAAGTCGGCCGAGCGCGCCTACCAGCAGCTCGGCAAGGTGAACCCGCTGGCGCTGGAGGAGTTCTCCGCGCTGGAGGAGCGGCACAAGTTCCTCAGCGAGCAGCTGGAGGACCTCAAGAAGACCCGCACCGACCTGCTTCAGGTAGTGAAGGAGGTCGACGAGCGCGTCGAGCAGGTCTTCACCGAGGCGTTCCGGGACACCGCACGGCAGTTCGAGGGCGTGTTCAGCCGGCTGTTCCCGGGCGGCGAGGGGCGGCTGATCCTGACCGACCCCGACAACATGCTCACCACGGGCGTGGACGTGGAGGCCCGGCCGCCCGGCAAGAAGGTCAAGCGGCTCAGTCTGCTCTCCGGCGGCGAGCGGTCGCTGACCGCCGTAGCCATGCTGGTGTCGATCTTCAAGGCGCGGCCCAGCCCGTTCTACGTCATGGACGAGGTCGAGGCCGCCCTCGACGACACGAACCTGCAGCGGCTCATCCGCATCATGCAGGAGCTGCAGGAGTCGTCACAGCTGATCGTGATCACGCACCAGAAGCGCACGATGGAGGTCGCCGACGCGCTGTACGGCGTGTCCATGCAGGGCGATGGTGTGTCGAAGGTCATCAGCCAGCGCCTGCGTTGACCGGTCGGAGCGGGTATCCGTCCCCCAGCTCCCACCGCATTCTCTTCAAGAGTTGAACACGATCCCTCCATGTGGGTGCTGAAGAGTCACAGCCGGGCCCTATTGACTTCGATACTTGAAGGCATAGTCTCGGCACCGTTGCTTTTACCTTCAGATGCCATCTATCTGGGGTGCCGATCCCGTCGGCAGTGCTGCCGACGGCCCGAGGAGTTGAACGTGACCAGCACGACGCAGGCACAGAAGTCAGGAGCCGTCAGGGCTCATCCCGATCATCTCGGGCACGTCGTCTTCATCGCGGCGGCGGCCGCGATGGGCGGATTCCTCTTCGGCTACGACAGCTCCGTGATCAACGGCGCGGTGGAGGCCATCCGGGACCGCTACGACATCGGCTCCGCGGCCCTCGCCCAGGTCATCGCGATCGCCCTGATCGGCTGCGCCGTCGGCGCGGCGACCGCGGGCCGCATCGCCGACCGCATCGGCCGCATCCGGGTCATGCAGATCGCCGCCGTGCTGTTCACGGTCAGCGCCGTCGGCTCGGCGCTGCCCTTCTCCCTGTGGGACTTCGCCTTCTGGCGGGTCGTCGGCGGCTTCGCCATCGGCATGGCGTCCGTCATCGGCCCCGCCTACATCGCGGAGGTCGCCCCGCCCGCCTACCGCGGCCGGCTCGGCTCCTTCCAGCAGGCCGCGATCGTCATCGGCATCGCGATCTCGCAGCTGGTCAACTGGGGACTGCTCAACGCCGCCGACGGCGACCAGCGCGGCAGGCTCATGGGGCTGGAGGCCTGGCAGGTCATGCTCGGCGTCATGGTGGTCCCGGCCGTCCTGTACGGCCTGCTCTCCTTCGTCATCCCCGAGTCCCCCCGCTTCCTGATCTCCGTGGGCGGGCGCGAGCGGGCCCGCGAGATCCTCAAGGAGGTCGAGGGCGAGAGCGTGGACCTGGACGCCCGCGTCGCCGAGATCGAGAGCGCGATGAAGAGCGAGCACAAGTCCACGTTCAAGGACCTGCTCGGCGGTTCCTTCTTCTTCAAGCCGATCGTCTGGATCGGCATCGGCCTGTCGGTGTTCCAGCAGTTCGTCGGCATCAACGTCGCGTTCTACTACTCCTCGACGCTGTGGCAGTCGGTCGGCGTCGACCCGACCGACTCGTTCCTCTACTCCTTCACGACGTCGATCATCAACATCGTCGGCACCGTCATCGCGATGATCTTCGTGGACCGGATCGGCCGCCGGCCGCTGGCCCTGATCGGCTCCGTCGGCATGGCCGTCGGACTCGCGTTCGAGGCCTGGGCGTTCTCCTTCGACCTCGTCGACGGCAAGCTGCCGGCCACCCAGGGCTGGATCGCCCTGATCGCCGCCCATGTGTTCGTCCTGTTCTTCGCCCTGTCCTGGGGCGTCGTCGTCTGGGTCTTCCTCGGCGAGATGTTCCCCAACCGCCTCCGTGCCGCGGCACTCGGCGTGGCCGCCTCCGCGCAGTGGATCGCCAACTGGGCCATCACCGCGAGCTTCCCGTCGCTGGCCGACTGGAACCTCTCCGCGACCTACATGATCTACACGGTCTTCGCGGCGCTCTCCATCCCGTTCGTCCTGAAGTACGTCAAGGAGACGAAGGGCAAGGCGCTGGAGGAGATGGGCTGAGGCCCCCTGGAGGCCTCAGCCGAAGAGGCCCCCGATCCCTAAGAGACCCCCGCTCCAGGGGAGCGGGCCCTTTCCCCGCCGCCCGCTCCTCGACGCTCGCAGGGCGTGCTGCCCCGGCTCACCCGCCGAGCCGGGGCAGCACGCCCTCGCAGAACAGTCGCAGGCTGCGCCATCCCTCCTCCACCGGCATCCCGCCCGCCAGCGGATGCAGGACGAGGTTGTCGAGCCCCTGCGCCACGCACGCGTCCGGCGTGAGGATCCGGTACACGCCCTCCTCCCGCAGCTCCGCCACCGTCGTCGCCCCCGACTTCACCGCCGAACGGATCTCGCCCGACTGCCAGGAGGCGTAGGTCCGCGCCTCGTGCAGGAAGCGGTCGCCGTACTCGGCCCAGACCCGGTCCGGATCCTCGGCGATGTGCAGCAGGGGCGTCTCGGCGCCCGGCATCATCGTCCAGCCCTCCGTGCCGTATTCCGTCAGCCGCTCCTTGTAGTAGGCCTCCAGCTCCGGCAGATGGGCGCTGGGGAAGAACGGCAGCCCGAGCCGTGCGGCCCGGCGGGCGGCGGCCTTCGAGGAGCCGCCCACCAGCAGCAGGGGGTGCGGATCGGTCGCCGGGCGGGGGGTGACCCGTACCGTGCGTCCCCGGTAGGCGAACTCCTCGCCGGTCCAGGCCTTCAGCACCGTCTCCAGCAGCTCGTCCTGGAGCAGCCCCCGCCGCTTCCAGTCCACTCCGGCCCGGGCGTACTCCTCCGGCCGGTAGCCGATCCCGGCGACCGTGACCAGCCGTCCGCCGCTCAGCAGGTCCAGCACCGCGATGTCCTCGGCCAGTCGCAGCGGGTCGTGCAGCGGTCCGATGACGGCCGACACGGTCACCGCCAGCCGCCGCGTCGCTCCGAGCACCGCGCCCGCGAAGACGAAGGGCGACGGCAGCCAGTTGTTCTCGACGCCGTGATGCTCCTCGGTCTGGACGAGGGCGATCCCGTGCCGGTCGGCGTATGCGGCCATCTCCAGCGCGGCCCGGTAGCGGACGCCCAGCTCGGCGGGGGCCGCACCGGGAGCGACGAGGTTGAAGCGGACGACGGTGACGGGCATGGGGACCCCCTTCGGGTGTGGAGGGGGACGGTAGCTGACGGTGAGTCAGGTATCCAGGGGTCTCGTCCTGTAGGTCGGTGAGGGCGTGTCGCGGCTCACCGAATGAACCACGACACCCCTGGGTGCGCCTGTGCGTGCACCCGACGGGATCGCACACCGGACCCGTCGTGACTCCGCCCCTGAGGGGCTTCCCGGCCGACGCGAAGGGGGACGGGCGGGCCGGCCCGGCCCGGTGGGGCCGGCGGCCCCGCGTGGACAACGAACGTCCGAGCGGGGAGGTCGCGCATACTGGCGTTGTTATGGAAACCGTCATCCTTGCTGTAGTCATCGCCGTGGTCGTGCTCGCAGTGCTCGGCGGGCTGGTCGTCGGCAGCCGGCGGAAGAAGCCGCTGCCCCCGCCGCCCCCCGCAGCGCCCGACATCACCGCCCCTCCCGCCGAACCGCACGTCGGCGACGAGGCCGAGACGCCGCGCGACGAACCGCGCCGCACGATCGAGGAGGTGGATCTTCCCGACGGCTCGACCGGCGCCGCCGTCGAGGAGCCCCCCGTCGTCCCCCCTCTCGAGGTTCCCGAGCTCGAGATCCCGGAGCCCGCCGAGGGGCGGCTGGTGCGCCTGCGCGCCCGGCTCTCCCGCTCGCAGAACGCCCTGGGCAAGGGGCTCCTCACGCTGCTCTCGCGCGAGCACCTCGACGAGGAGACCTGGGAGGAGATCGAGGACACGCTGCTCACCGCCGACGTCGGCGTGGCTCCCACCCAGGAGCTGGTCGAGCGACTGCGCGAGCGTGTGAAGGTGCTCGGCACCCGCACTCCCGCGGAGCTGCGCGCGCTGCTGCGCGAGGAGCTGCTCAAGCTGGTGGGCGTCGACGTCGACCGCGCCGTGAAGACCGAGCCCGAGGACCGCAAGCCGGGCATCGTGATGGTCGTCGGAGTCAACGGCACCGGCAAGACCACCACCACCGGCAAGCTCGCGCGCGTGCTCGTGGCCGACGGGCGCACCGTCGTCCTCGGCGCTGCCGACACCTTCCGCGCCGCCGCCGCCGACCAGCTCCAGACCTGGGGCGAGCGGGTCGGCGCGCACACCGTGCGCGGTCCCGAGGCCGGCGACCCCGCCTCCGTCGCGTTCGACGCGGTGAAGGAGGGCAAGGAGACGGGGGTCGACGTCGTCCTCATCGACACCGCCGGCCGCCTGCACACCAAGACCGGTCTGATGGACGAGCTCGGCAAGGTGAAGCGGGTCGTCGAGAAGCACGCCCCGCTGGACGAGGTGCTGCTCGTGCTCGACGCCACCACCGGGCAGAACGGACTCGTGCAGGCCCGGGTCTTCGCCGAGGTCGTCGACATCACCGGCATCGTGCTGACCAAGCTGGACGGCACGGCGAAGGGCGGCATCGTGGTCGCGGTCCAGCGCGAGCTGGGCGTCCCGGTCAAGCTGGTGGGACTCGGCGAGGGCGCGGACGACCTCGCGCCGTTCGAGCCGGAGGCCTTCGTTGACGCCCTTATCGGGGACTGACCGGCGCGTACCGCAAGGCCGCGAACCGCAGACGGGGCGCCGAGAGGCGCGCCAGGCCGAGCGGCCTCGCCGCAACGCCCGGCGCCGGCCGTCGACTTCCCGCGCGGGCGGC
>NZ_JBEPBI010000087.1:0-31668 GCF_040299045.1 Streptomyces sp. NPDC001027 | reverse complement strand
ACGCTTCCTTCGTACTCACCCTCTCGGGCTTTCCTCCGGGCAGTTTCCCTTCGGTCTTGCGTTTCCGACTCTATCAGACCGTTTCCGATCCGATTCCCTGTCGGCGGGATTCGCCTCGAGGCTTCAGGCTTTCGCCCTGCGGCCTTTCGACATTCACTACGCTAGCCGATTCCCTCCGCAACTCATAATCGAGTTCCACAAGGTTCGAATTCAGGCATGCGGACATGACGAATTCGCTCCCGTGAGGGGCGTTGTAGGTAGTGGGTTGGCCGCTTCCGGCTGCAGGCGATCGCCGTACCCGGTTCAAGCGGCTCGGGCTACGTTACGCCCCGGCCAACAGCGAGTCAACTTGGGCGACGCCTGGGGACATGGGCCCGATAAGGGCTGACCGTCGGGTCGTCAGCGACCCAGTAACGCCAGGGGTGTACGGCTCCGTCGCCGGAGACTCCGGTGCGCGGACCGCTGCGTACCTGGTCGGAGTGGACGGAGGCCCCGGTCAGGATGCGTAGCGGGGTGTCGCCGGCGGTGCAGGCGTCGGTCCCGTCGAGTGCCCGGTCCACGCCCAGGGCGGTGGCCAGGCGAGCAGGGCCTTTGGCCAGTTCCTTGTCATTTCGGGCCGAGAGTCGACGTTTGCGCGCCGCTTCGACCCCCTCGACGATCTCCCCTGCGCGGAGCAGGACGGCGCTCGCCCGCCCCTCCGGGCCACAGACGAGGTTCATGCAGTGCCACATGCCGTAGGTGAAGTAGACGTACACATGTCCGGGCGGACCGAACATCACGCTGTTGCGGGCCGTGGGGCCGCGATAGGCGTGGGAGCCGGGGTCGTTCGGGCCGTCGTAGGCCTCGACCTCCGTGAGGCGCAGGGTGATCGGGCCGTCGGGGGTCGCGCGGACCAGGAGCCGGCCGAGGAGATCGGGCGCGACCTCCAGGACAGGGCGGTCGAAGAAGGTCCTGGGCAGGGGCGTACGGTCGAGGGTCGCGATCATGCCCTCCGAGCGTAGTGCAGACCGGTGGGTGCGTCGGGGTGGTCAGCGGGCACTCGGCTTGCCAGGGTGAGGGACGCGGAACCGGCCTCGTCGGGATCGCGTATGTAGGGATCGAGGGATCCCGTCCGCACAAGTTCGTAGGTAGAGGGAGAGTCATGGCGTTCAAGAAGCTGCTCGCGAGTCTGGGGGCCGGCGGGGCTTCGGTCGAGACCGTGCTGACCGAGGTCAACGTCGTTCCGGGCGGTGTGGTCCAGGGCGAGGTGCGGATCCAGGGCGGTTCCGTCAACCAGGAGATCGAGGGGCTGTCCGTCGGGCTGCAGGCCAAGGTCGAGGTCGAGAGCGGGGACCAGGAGTACAAGCAGGACATCGAGTTCACCAAGCAGCAGCTCGGCGGCGCGTTCGAGCTCCAGGCGGGCGCGGTGCACGCGGTGCCGTTCGGGCTGGAGATCCCGTGGGAGACGCCGATCACGATGATCGACGGGCAGGCGCTGCGCGGGATGCACATCGGTGTGACGACCGAGCTGGCGATCGCGCGGGCCGTGGACTCCGGTGACCTGGACCCGGTCAACGTGCACCCGCTGCCGGCGCAGAAGGCCATCCTGGACGCCTTCATCCAGCTGGGCTTCCGGTTCAAGAACGCGGACATGGAGCGTGGGCACATCCGGGGCACGCGGCAGAAGCTGCCGTTCTACCAGGAGATCGAGTTCTTCCCGCCGTCGCAGTACCGGGGGCTGAACCAGGTCGAGCTGAGCTTCGTGGCCGACGAGCACACGATGGACGTCGTGCTGGAGATGGACAAGAAGCCCGGGCTGTTCAGTGAGGGCAGTGACACCTTCCGTTCGTTCCAGGTGGGTCTGCAGGACTTCCACGGGACGGACTGGGCCGGGTACCTCAACCAGTGGCTGTCCGAGGTCGGCAGCAGGCGCAACTGGTTCTAGGCTCACAACCGCAACCGCAGAACCGTTCAGGAGGTACCGAGGTGACCGAGCTCAAGAGGCGACCGCTCCCCCATGACTTCCATCCTCCCGTGCCGTCGTTCACGGTGACGAGCGAGGACGTCGAGGAGGGGGGCACGCTCAAGGCCGACCAGGTGCAGGCCAAGGGCAACACCTCTCCGCATCTGCGGTGGGAGGGCTTCCCGCCGGAGACCAAGAGCTTCGCCGTGACCTGCTTCGACCCCGACGCCCCGACGGGCAGCGGGTTCTGGCACTGGGTCGTGTTCGACATTCCGGCCTCGGTGACCGAGCTGCCGGCGGGTGCGGGCAGCGGCGCGTTCGAGGGGCTGCCGGAGGGCGCCGTGCAGGTGCGAAACGACTACGGCAGCAGGGACTTCGGCGGCGCGGCCCCGCCGCCCGGGGACGGACCGCACCGGTACGTCTTCACGGTGTACGCGGTGGACCAGGAGAAGCTCGGTCCGGACGCGGAGGTCTCTCCTGCCGTCGTGGGCTTCAACCTCCGGTTCCACGCGCTCGCCCGCGCCCAGCTGATCGGTGAGTACGAAGATCCCACGGAGGGATGAATCAGCTCATCGTTCATGGAACGTTTGCCCGCCCCTGGTCTTGGAAGTGATCAGGGGCGGGCATTTTTGTTGCCGGGGGTCGCGGGGGTCACCTCCCGTGGAGCAGCAGATATTGCGTTGTCCATCTCGGCGTGCCCGGCCAGAGTTGGTCCCAGCCTGCCAGGGGGTGGGCCGGTGCGCACAGGAGGTGGGCTGGTATGCGGGACACGCTGGTGCTGAACGCGAGCTTCGAGCCGCTGTCGACGGTGACGTTGAACCGAGCCGTCGTTCTGGTGCTCCAGGACAAGGCCGTCGTCGAGCAGGCCCACCCCGAACTGCGGATGCGCGGCGCCGAGGTCGACATCCCGGCGCCCCGGGTGATCAGGCTGTGCAGGTACGTACGGGTGCCGTTCCGAAGACAAGCGCCGTGGTCGAGGCGTGGTGTGCTGATCAGGGACCGCCACCGGTGCGCGTACTGCGGTCGTCGGGCGACGACGGTGGACCACGTGGTGCCGCGGGCGCAGGGCGGTCAGGACGGGTGGCTGAACACGGTCGCCTCGTGCGCGGAGGACAACCACCGCAAGGCGGACCGGACTCCGGAGCAGGCGCAGATGCCTTTGCTGCGGCAGCCGTTCGAGCCGACGCCGGCGGACGCGATGCTGCTGTCGCTGGGTCAGGAGGACCTGGCCGCGCTGCCGGACTGGCTGACGCTGGACGCCGCGTAGCCCGTGTCCGTACGTGCGTGGGGCCCGCCTTCCGTCGGGAGGCGGGCCCCACGCACGTCGGTGGTCAGTCGAGGGACGGCTTCTCACGCCGCTCGTTGCCGCCGCCGTTGTGGCCGTTGTTGTTGCCGTTGCCGTTGCCGCCGCTCGAACCGCCGCCGAACGGGCCGAAGTTGCCCATCGCGCCGGAGAGTCCCTTCAGGGCGTCGCCGATCTCGCTGGGCACGATCCACAGTTTGTTGGCGTCGCCTTCGGCGATCTTCGGGAGCATCTGGAGGTACTGGTAGGAGAGCAGCTTCTGGTCCGGGTCGCCGGCGTGGATCGCCTCGAAGACGGTGCGCACGGCCTGTGCCTCGCCCTCGGCGCGCAGTGCGGCGGCCTTGGCCTCGCCTTCGGCGCGCAGGATCTGCGACTGCTTCTCGCCTTCGGCGGTGAGGATCGCGGCCTGGCGGGTGCCTTCCGCGGTGAGGATCGCGGCGCGCTTGTCCCGGTCGGCGCGCATCTGCTTCTCCATCGAGTCCTGGATGGAGGTCGGCGGCTCGATGGCCTTGAGTTCCACGCGGTTGACGCGGATGCCCCACTTGCCGGTCGCTTCGTCGAGGACGCCGCGCAGGGCCGCGTTGATCTCCTCGCGGGAGGTCAGGGTCCGCTCGAGGTCCATGCCGCCGATGATGTTGCGGAGCGTGGTGACGGTGAGCTGCTCGATCGCCTGGATGTAGCTGGCGACTTCATAGGTCGCCGCCCGGGCGTCGGTCACCTGGTAGTAGATGACGGTGTCGATGTTCACGACCAGGTTGTCCTGGGTGATCACCGGCTGCGGCGGGAACGGCACGACCTGTTCGCGCAGGTCGATGCGGTTGCGGATGGTGTCTATGAACGGGACGACGATGTTGAGGCCCGCGTTGAGTGTGCGCGTGTAGCGGCCGAACCGCTCCACGATGGCGGCACTCGCCTGCGGGATGACCTGGATCGTCTTGATCAGGGCGATGAAGACCAACACCACCAGAATGACCAGGACGATGATGACCGGTTCCATCGCGGCTCCCCGTACCTTTCTCCGCCTCGGCGCTTTCGGAAGATCTCATGTCTGTCGAAGATCTTGCTGGTCGAGTCTGACAGACCGTCGTGCGGCCCGCGAGGTGTTCGGTTCACTTACGTCGTACGGGAGTTGTGCAAGGTCAGATGACGATCGCCGTGGCTCCCTCGATGTCCACGACGTCGACCTCCTGCCCCACGTCGTAGGCGCGTTCGGTGTCGAGCGCGCGCGCCGACCAGATCTCCCCGGCGAGCTTGATGCGGCCCCCCGCGCCGTCGACGCGCTCCAGCACGACGGCGTGCTTGCCCTTCAGGGCGTCGACTCCGGTGGCGAGCCTGGGGCGTTGGCGGTCGTGCCGCATCGCGATGGGCCGTACGACGGCGATGAGGGCGACGGAGACGACGATGAAGACGAGTACCTGTGCCACCGCGCCGAGCCCGAGGCCCGCCGCGATCGCGGCGGCCACGGCGCCGACCGCGAGCATGCCGAACTCGGGCATCGCGGTCACCACGAGCGGGATGCCCAGTGCTGCCGCGCCGATGAGCCACCACACCCACGCGTCGATGTCGGTCACACCGTCATGGTAGGGCCGTACGTCCGGTCGGGGACAGGGCGCAAGGGGGGGCGGTCAGGACAGCGGGAGGCCCTGCGCCGTCCAGCGGTCCCCGACCTGTCCCACGACGAGCGGGAGGCCGAAGCAGAGGGAGAGGTTGCGGGAGGTGAGCTCGAGCTCGACCGGACCCGCGGCGAGGACCTTGCCCTGGCGGATCATGAGGACGTGGGTGAAGCCGGGGGCGATCTCCTCGACGTGGTGCGTGACCATGATCATCGAGGGGGCGACGGGGTCGCGGGCGAGGCGGCCGAGGCGGCGGACGAGGTCCTCGCGGCCCCCGAGGTCGAGGCCGGCGGCCGGCTCGTCGAGGAGCAGCAGTTCGGGGTCGGTCATCAGGGCGCGGGCGATGAGGGTGCGCTTGCGCTCGCCCTCGGAGAGGGTGCCGAACTTCCGGTCGAGGTAGTCGCTCATGCCGAGGCGGTCGAGGAAGGCGCGGGCGCGCTGTTCGTCGACGTCCTCGTACTCCTCCTGCCAGCCGGCCGTCATGCCGTAGGCGGCGGTCAGGACGGTCTGCAGGACGGTCTGCCGCTTGGGGAGCTTGTCGGCGAGGGCGATGCCGGCCATGCCGACGCGCGGGCGCAGCTCGAAGACGTCGGTGCCGGGCTTGCCGAGGGGCTCGCCGAGGACGGAGACGTCGCCGGAGCTCGGGAAGAGGTAGGTGGAGGCGATGTTCAGGAGGGTCGTCTTGCCGGCTCCGTTCGGGCCGAGGATGACCCAGCGCTCGCCCTCCTTGACCGACCAGGAGACCTGGTCCACCAGAGCCCGGCCCTCGCGGACCACGGATACGTCCTGAAGCTCCAGAACATCGCTCATGAGCGCGTTGTCTCCCCTTGCAGTGTGGCCGGTCGTCTGTCGCGGGCGCCTGTGGCTCGGACCGCCGCGCGTGGGTGGGCGCGGCCCCTTCGGGAAAATCTACGCCACCGGTCGGGCGGCCCGTTCCATCGGTCCGGTCCTTAGGGTGGGGGGATGCTTTCGGAACCGCGCTCTGGTCGCCTTGCCGCTTGGGGAAATGCCCTGTTGGCCGGATTCGTCTCGCCGGACGACGCCGTCCTCGCCGTCGTCGGGGACGACGCCGTGCACCGGGTGGAGGGGCTGCCCGGCGAGACGGCGCCGGTCGGGCTCACGCTCGCGCTCGGCCGGCTGCGGACGCTCGGGGTCACCGGACTGCGGGTGGCGCTGCCTGTGCCGGGGCATCCGCTGGGGCTGAGCGGGCCGCCGGAGTTCAACGCGCGGGCGTTGGACGCCGAGGAGGCGGTGGTCGGCCACGGGGCCGGGTACGGGCTGGTGCCCGAGGTGTACGAGGCCGGTCCCGAGGGCGATGTGCACGTCGAGGTGGTGTGGCACTGCCTGCCGGTGCGGGAGGCGCCGCCTGCCGACGTGCCGTCGCTGGGCGAGGCGGAGCGGGAGCTGGCGGAGGCCTTGCGGGACGCCACGGCGGTGCTGTCGCGGCTGGACGTGGCCGGGTCGGGGCCGCTCGCGGAGGCGGCGATCGACGCGTACCGGGCGCGGGCCGAGCGGGGGCGGGAGGTGCTGGCGCCGGGGTATCCGCCGCGGGCGGTGCGGGTGCTGGAGCTGGCGCAGCGGGTGGGGCTGCTGGTGTCCCTGGCGTACGAGAGGGGGCCCGGCGGCGCGGTCACCTCCGGTGAGATGGCGGCGCGTGCGGAGGCGTTGCGGCCGGTGGAGCGGACGGCTCGGCGGGCGCTGGTCGCGGCGTACAACTCCGTTGTGGAGGAGCGGGAGCGGGGGGTGCGGTGAGGGGTGTCTCCGACGGGGGGGCGGGAGTTGGTGTGGGCGTCCGGGGGCTGTGCCCCCGGGCCCCCCTTCGGCCCTGAACGGGCCTTGTCCTCAAGCGCCGGACGGGCTGATTCGGTGCCGGGCGGGCTGATTCTGGTGCCGTCACGGGGTGGTCCTGGCGCCGTCACGGGGTGATACGGGTGTGCGGAGGGGCCCGCGCGTCGTTGACGGGTGGGCCCCTGGGTGGTGCGGTGGTGAACTCAGTCGTTGAAGCAGGTGTTGCCGAACGCCGGGTTCAGTGCGCCGATCACGTTGATCGTGTTGCCGCAGAGGTTGATGGGGACGTGCACCGGGACCTGGACCAGGTTGCCGGAGATGACGCCCGGCGACTTCACGGCCGCGCCCTCGGCACCCGCGTCGGCGACGGCGGCACCGGCCGAGGCTCCCGCGGCGATACCGGCGACGGTGAGGGCGACGGCGGCCTTCTTGGCGATGTTCATGAAATGCGTTCCTCCTGCGGTTGCGTGTCCGACCCGGCCGCGGGTCGTGCGCTGCCCAACGCGGCAGCTCCCGGGACGGTGCGGGGCGGGCCGGGAAGACACCTCGTTCGGATGATTGGGGCGACAAACAGACCGGCCTTCCCCCGGTGGGCGCCGGGGGAAGGCCGGAGGTCACTGCGGGATCGGCGGGGGTCTCAGTGGTTGAGGCCCAGGTTCCCGAAGGCCGGGTTCAGCACGCCGACGACGTTGACGCTGTTGCCGACGACGTTGAGCGGGACCTGCACGGGGGCCTGGACGAGGTTGCCCGAGACGACGCCGGGCGAGTTCTTGGCCTCGCCGAGCGCGGTGGCGCCGTCGGCGGCGGAGGCCATGCCGGCGCCGGCGGCCATCAGCCCGCCGGCCACCATCGTCACGGCCGCTGCCTTCTTCAGGTTCTTCACTTCTGAGCCCTCCTAGCGCTCGCCGCGGCAGTCGCCGCGGCACGCACTGGAGAACGGCGGGATCCACTCGGGGATACGCCGTCCGGGGGACATTCCCACGACGGTATGAATCTCGGATCGGAAGTCAACCCTCCGGATCGCTCTGCCGGAGCGGCCTCAGCCGGCCGCTCCGTGCCGCACCGCCCACAGCGCGGCCTGGGTGCGGTCCGCCAGGTCGAGCTTCATCAGGATGTTGGAGACGTGGGTCTTGACGGTCTTCTCGGAGAGCACCAGTGCGCGGGCGATCTCCCGGTTGGAGCGGCCGTCCGCGATCAGGCCGAGCACCTCGCGTTCGCGTTCGGTGAGGGAGCCGCCCCTCCCCTGGCCCGAGCCGCTCTCCTCCTGGGACAGGAGTGCGTCGGCGACCTCCGGCTGGAGCAGGATGTGGCCGGCGTGCACCGAGCGGATGGCGCCGGCCAGGGCCTCGGGGTCCACGTCCTTGTAGACGTATCCGGCGGCGCCCGCGCGCAGGGCCGGGACCACCGTGCGGCGTTCGGTGAAGCTGGTGACGATCAGCACGCGCGCGGGGTTGTCGAGATCGCGGAGCCTGCGCAGCGCCTCGACGCCGTCCATCCCGGGCATCTTGACGTCCATCAGGACGACGTCGGGCCGCAGCTCCTCGGCGAGGGCGACCCCGTCCGCGCCGTCGGCGGCCTCGCCGACGACCTCTATGTCGTCCTGCACCTCCAGGAAGGTGCGCAGACCCCGGCGGACGACCTGGTGGTCGTCGACGAGCAGCACCTTGATTGCGTCAGCCACCGGGAGCCTCCATCTCGATCGTGGTGCCCTCGCCGGGCGCCGACACCACCGTGAGGGTGCCGCCGACCCCGCTCGCCCGGTCGCGCATGGACACCAGTCCGAGGTGACGGCCGGCCCGGCGGACCGTCGTCGGGTCGAAGCCGCCGCCGTCGTCGGTGACGCGCAGGACCGTGTCGGGGCCGCGCTTGCCGAGGGTCACGGCGACGTGTTCCGCGCCGGAGTGGCGCAGGGCGTTGTGCAGGGCCTCTTGGGCGACCCGCAGCAGCGCCTCCTCCTGGGCTGCGGGCAGGGCGCGCACGCCGTGGCCGGCGAACGTCACGCGCGCGGAGTGGGCGCGGTCGAGGACCTGGATGTGGGTGCGCAGGGTGGCGACGAGGCCGTCCTCGTCGAGGGCTGCCGGGCGCAGCTCCACCACGGCGGCGCGCAGCTCGTCGGCGGCGTCGGCGGCGAGGGCCGCGACCTGGTGCAGCTCCCCCTTCGCGCGCGCGGGGTCGCGGTCGACGAGGGCCGCGGCGGCCTGGGCCGTCAGGCGCAGGGAGAACAGCTTCTGGCTGACCGCGTCGTGCAGCTCGTGGGCCAGCCGGGAGCGCTCCTCGGCGATGGTCAGCTCGCGGCTGCGCTCGTAGAGCCGGGCGTTGGTCAGGGCGATCGCGGCGTGCTGGGCGAGGATCGAGAGCAGTTCCTCGTCGTCCTGGGTGAAGCCGCAGCCTCCGTCGGGCTTCGGGCAGTTCTTGTTGGCCAGGAACAGGGCGCCGATGACCTCGTCGCCGTCGCGGATGGGCAGGCCCAGGAAGTCGGACATGTCGGGGTGTGCGGCGGGCCAGCCCTCGAAGCGCGGGTCCTTGCGGACGTCGGCGAGGCGCTCGGGGCGGGCCTCGCGCAGCATGGCCGCCAGGATGCCGTGCTGGCGGGGCAGCGGCCCGATGGCCTTCCACTGCTCGTCGCTGACGCCGTCGACGACGAACTGGGCGAAGCCTCCGTGGTCGTCGGGGACGCCGAGGGCCGCGTACTGGGCGCCGAGCAGCTCACGGGCGGAGGCCACGATCGTCTTGAGGACGTCGCGCACCTCGAGGTGTCTGCTCATGGCCAGCAGCGCGGAGCTCACGGCGGCGAGGCCGGAGCGGGGGCCTTGACTCATGTCCTCACGGTACCGGCGGGGTCCGACAGCGCGGATCGGACCTGTGACGGCCGCGGACCGGGGCGGGAGACCTAGGACCGAGGTCCTCGGACCGGCGGCCCAGGTCCGGGGACCGGGTGTGCGGGCGTACGTCGAAGGGACCCGCCCGCCTGCGTCCCGCGTCCGACGCGGGGGCGGCCGGCCCGTTCCTACGGTGGGCCCCACCGCCGGGTGAGGCGGGTCCGACGAGGGGACGGTTGACATGCCGGTAGCGATCATCACGGGGGCGTCGAAGGGACTGGGCCGGGCGCTGGCGGAGGCGCTGGCCGCGCAAGGGTGGGATCTGGTGCTGGACGCCAGGACCGCGCAGGCGCTGAAGGAGACGGCGGCGGTCGTGGCGTCGCACGGGACGCGGGTCGAGGCGCTCACGGGGGACGTCACGGACCCGGGGCACCGGGCCGAGCTGGTGGCGGCCGCCGGGCGGCTCGGCGGCTGCGACCTGCTGGTGAACAACGCGAGCGCACTGGGGGCCGAGCCGCTGGTGCGGCTGGAGGCGCTGCCTCTGGACGGGCTGCGGCGCGCCCTGGAGGTGAACGTGGTGGCGGCGCTGGGGCTGGTGCAGGAGGCCCTGCCGCTGCTGCGGGCGGCGCCGGCCGGCGCGGTGATCACGGTCAGCTCGGACGCGGCGGCCGAGGCGTACGAGTCGTGGGGCGGGTACGGGGCCTCCAAGGCGGCCCTGGACCGGCTCGCGGCGGTGCTCGGGGTGGAGGAGCCGGGGATCGCGGTGTGGGCGGTCGATCCCGGGGACATGGCGACGGACCTCTACGCGGCGGCCGTCCCGGACGACGGGGATCCCCGGCCGGATCCGGCCGGGGTGGCGCCGGCCTTCGTGCGGCTGCTGGACGAGCGCCCCGCCGACGGACGGTACGACGCGTCGGCGCTGCTGGGCGGGCGGCGATGAGGCCGGCGGGGGCCGTCCGGTACGAGGACGTCCGGGGGTGGGAGCGGGTGCCCGAGGAGCTGTCGGCGGGGGTGCCGGCCGAGCAGCGGGGGCCGGGGCGCGGCCGGGAGGACGTACGGCTGCTGGTGTCGCGTGGGACGCACGTCACGCATCACGCGTTCCGGGAGCTGCCGGGTGTGCTGCGGGCGGGGGACCTGCTCGTGGTGAACACCTCCCCGACGCTGGCGGCGGCCGTGGACGGGCGGATCGGTCACGCGCGCGTGGTGGTGCATTTCTCCACGCGGGGGGACGACGGACGGTGGGCGGTCGAGCTGCGGGATCCGGACGGGGCCGGCACGACACGCGCGCGTGCGGGCGGTCCCGCGGGGGCGGAGGTCCGGATGCCGGGGGGTGTGCGGCTGGCGCTGGAGGAGCCGCTGAGCCCGGGCGGAGGGCGGTTGTGGTGGGCGAGGGTGTCGCCCGGCGGGTCGTCGGCGCCCGGGCTGCTGCGCGAGCACGGGCGTCCCATCCGCTACGCCTACACGGAGCGGGACCAACCGCTGTCCGCCTACCAGACGGTGTTCGCGCTGCCCGCTGCGGACGGGGCGGGCAGCGCGGAGATGCCGAGTGCGGCACGGCCTTTCACTGCGGGCCTGGTGACGGAGCTGGTGAGCCGGGGGGTGCAGTTCGCGCCGGTCGTCCTGCACACCGGGGTGTCGTCGGCGGAGGCGCACGAGCCGCCGTATCCGGAGCGGTTCGCGGTGCCGCAGACGTCGGCGCGGCTGGTCGAAGCGGTGCGGGCCGGGGGCGGACGGGTGATCGCGGTGGGGACGACCGCCGTGCGTGCGCTGGAGTCGGCGGTCGGGGCGGACGGGGCGGTCCGCGCGTGTGCGGGGTGGACGGATCTGGTCGTCACTCCCGAGCGCGGGGTGCGGGCGGTGGACGGTCTGCTGACCGGGCTGCACGAGCCGCAGGCGTCGCATCTGCTGATGCTGGAGGCGGTGGCGGGGCCCTCGGCGCTCGGCCGCGGCTACGACGCGGCGCTGCGCGGGCGCTACCTGTGGCACGAGTTCGGGGACGTGCACCTCGTCCTGCCCCCGGAGGACAGCGGCACAGAGGACAGCGGCACAGAGGACAGCGGCACAGAGGACAGCGGCACAGAGGACAGCGGCACGGAGGGCGGCGGCACGGAGGGCTGATGTGGAACATCGGCGGGGAGCGCGGACGCAGAGCGCGCCGCGAGCGCTGACGCAGTGCATTGCTTCGGCAACGAGCTGTGAGAATGATCTGTGCGCCATGTGAGCCCGCACATAGGGCCCACATCACGTACTAGGCGCATTAGGAGACAAAGGGGTAGGCGATGAACGGGGCAGATAGCTCTATCTGTCCCGTTTTGCCCTTCCCTGCTCCACTACCGGGGATCGTACGTCACACCTTTGCCTGGGCATTTTGCGGCCGCTAAGAATTGCTCTCGTCGCTCAGCGCCGCGGGTTCGCCCCGCGGTGCTCGTGCCTCAAGCACCCGCTGTCCGGCCGTCGGACGAAGAGAGCGACCTCCGCGCTATTCGAAGAGGTCCTTCCGCATGCCCAAGAACACTCACAAGATCGCGATCGCCGGTGCCGCCACGCTCGGTGCAGCCGCCCTCGCCTTCTCCGTGGTGCCGGCCGACGCGCAGACGACCACTACGGACGCCGTCTCCACGGCCCGGGTCGCCTACAGCTCCAAGCCCGTGCAGGACGTCAAGGCCGACGTGACCGACCAGCTGGCCGCCAAGAGCGTGAAGGTCGACGCCATAGCGGCGGCCAAGAAGAAGGCCGCCGCGGCCGAGGCAGCCAAGAAGAAGGCCGCGGCGAAGGCCGCAGCCGCCAAGAAGAAGGCCGCCGCCGCCGCGGCCGCCAAGCGCAAGGCCGCCGCCGCGCACAAGGCCAAGGAGGCCGCGAGCCGGTCCGCCAAGCGCGCCGTCGTCAAGAAGGCGTCCGTCAAGCGGTACGCCAACAACCTCGACGGCTGGATCAAGCACTCCCTGGACATCATGAAGGCCAAGGGCATCCCGGGCTCCTACGAGGGCCTGCACCGCAACATCATCCGCGAGTCCTCCGGCAACCCCAACGCCATCAACAACTGGGACATCAACGCCATCAACGGCATCCCGTCCAAGGGGCTGCTCCAGGTGATCCCGCCGACCTTCAAGGCGTACCACGTCGCCGGCACGTCGTGGAACATCTACGACCCGGTCGCCAACATCACCGCCGCCGCGAACTACGCGGCCGACAAGTACGGCTCGATGGACAACGTCAACAGCGCGTACTGAGACCCCCCGCACGCCGAAGGGCGGCGCCCCCGCACAGGGGCGCCGCCCTTCGGCGTGCACACACCGAACCGGTGCGGAGAACTACTTGCGCATGACCTCGGGCTCGTGACGGCGCAGGAAGCGGGCCACGAAGAAGCCGCAGATCACACCGAGGACGACGAGCGCCGCCATGTCGAGGCTCCAGGCGCCGACGGTGTGCTCCCACAGCGGGTCCGTCCCGCCGCCGTCCTTGGGCGGGCTGATCTTGTTGAAGTCGAGCGTGGCGCCCGCGGCGGCGACAGCCCAGCGCGAGGGCATCAGGTACGAGAACTGGTTGACCCCGACCGCGCCGTTCAGGGTGAACAGGCAGCCGGTGAAGACGACCTGGATGATCGCGAACATCACCAGCAGCGGCATGGTCTTCTCGGCCGTCTTCACCAGCGACGAGATGACCAGTCCGAACATCATCGACGTGAAGCCCAGCGCCATGATCGGGATGGACAGCTCGAACATGGTGGCCGTGCCGAGGACCAGGCCCTCCTTCGGGATCTCCCGGCTCGCGAAGCCGATGACGCCGACCATCAGGCCCTGGAGCAGGGTGACCACGCCGAGCACGAACACCTTGGACATCAGGTACGCGGAGCGGGACAGGCCGGTGGCGCGTTCCCGCTCGTAGATGACCCGTTCCTTGATGAGCTCGCGGACCGAGTTGGCGGCGCCCGCGAAACAGGCCCCGACCGCCAGGATCAGCAGGACGGTGGTGGCCGTGCCGTTGGGGATGATCCGGCCGGTCTTCGGGTTCACCGGGTTGGGCAGCAGGCTGTTGCCGGAGTCGATGAGCAGGCTCACCGCGCCGAGGACGGCCGGCAGGATCACCGTCAGCGCCAGGAAGCCCTTGTCGGAGGCGATCACCGAGGCGTAGCGGCGCACCAGGGTGACGAACTGGGACATCCACCCCTGCGGCTTCGGCGGCTTCATCGCCTGCATCGGCGGCATCTGTACGGACTGCGGCGCGATGGCGTCGATGTCCGCGGCGTACATCTGGTAGTGCTGCGAGCCCTTCCAGCGGCCCGCCCAGTCGTAGTCGCGGTAGTTCTCGAAGGCGGAGAAGACATCGGCCCAGGTGTCGTAGCCGAAGAAGTTCAGCGCCTCCTCGGGCGGGCCGAAGTAGGCGACCGCGCCGCCCGGCGCCATCACGAGCAGCTTGTCGCAGATCGCGAGCTCGGCCACCGAGTGCGTGACGACGAGGACCGTGCGGCCGTCGTCGGCGAGGCCGCGCAGCAGCTGCATGACGTCGCGGTCCATGCCCGGGTCGAGGCCGGAGGTCGGCTCGTCCAGGAAGATCAGGGACGGCTTGGTGAGCAGCTCCAGGGCCACCGAGACGCGCTTGCGCTGGCCGCCGGAGAGAGAGGTGACCTTCTTCTCCTTGTGGATGTCCAGCTTCAGCTCGCGCAGCACCTCGTCGATGCGGGACTCGCGCTCGGCGGGCGTGGTGTCGGCCGGGAAGCGCAGCTTGGCCGCGTACTTCAGGGCCTTCTTGACGGTCAGCTCCTTGTGCAGGATGTCGTCCTGCGGGACCAGACCGATGCGCTGGCGCAGCTCGGCGAACTGCTTGTAGAGGTTGCGGTTGTCGTAGAGGACGTCGCCCTGGTTGGCGGGCCGGTAGCCGGTCAGCGCCTTGAGCAGCGTCGACTTGCCGGAACCGGACGGCCCGATGACCGCGATCAGCGATTTCTCCGGGACGCCGAAGGAGACGTCCTTCAGGATCTGCTTGCCGCCGTCGACGGTGACGGTCAGGTGGCGGGCGGAGAAGGAGACCTCACCGGTGTCGACGAACTCCTCGAGCCGGTCGCCGACGATGCGGAACGTCGAGTGGCCGACGCCGACGACGTCGGTCGGACCGAGCTGGACCGAGCCGCCCTTCGGGATCGGCTGGCCGTTGACGTAGGTGCCGTTGTGCGAGCCGAGGTCGCGGATCTCCATGCGGCCGTCGGGCGTCGAGTGGAACTCGGCGTGGTGCCGCGAGACCTGCAGGTCGGAGACGACCAGTTCGTTCTCCAGCGCACGGCCGATGCGCATCACACGGCCGAGGGAGAACTGGTGGAACGTGGTCGGGCTGCGATCGCCGTAGACCGGCGGCGCCCCCGCGCCTCCACCGGGCACGCCCTGCGCGTACTGCTCGCCCGCGCCCTGCTGCTGCGGGACGTGCGCCGCAGGCTGCTGCGGCGGCGGCCAGCCGGCCTGCGCGGCCTGCGGCTGCGGCGCGGCCTGCTGGGCCCAGCCCGGGTTCGCGGCCTGCGCCGCGTACGGCTGCTGGGGCTGCGCGGCGGGCGCCTGCGCTCCCGAGAGGCTCACCCGCGGCCCGTCGGTCGCGTTGCCCAGATGCAGCGCCGAGCCGGGACCGACCTCCAGCCGGTTGATCCGCTGCCCCTGCGCGAACGTGCCGTTGGTGCTGCCGTGGTCCTCGACGACCCAACTGCGGCCGTTGAAGCTGACCGTGGCGTGACGCCAGGAGACCCTGGCGTCCTCCAGGACGATGTCCCCCTGCGGATCCCGTCCGAGGGTGTAAGACCTGGACGGATCGAGCGTCCAGGTGCGTCCGTTCAATTCCAGTACGAGTTCCGGCACTCCAGCCCCACTGAGTTGTCCCCCGAGTAGCCCCGTCAACGGGGAGTCTAGGGATGTCGAACATCGGGGGGAACTATTTCAGTAGCGGCCCCCTGACCGAAAGTCGGGCCTTGTGAAGAGCGTGCGCGGGCGTATCGGCCGTTGACGTTGACGGGGTTGAAAACGGGCCGGAGAGTGGTAAACGCACGCGAGGGGGACGGAAGCGGCGATCTTCGCCGCCCCGCGCTGCGGATCGGGGGGTCTGCAATGGGTGCCGGCACGTATGTCGACGGCCGTGGGAAGACGGTGGACGCCGGGGGTGTGCCATGGCTGGACGTGCTGTTGGCCGCGATCTCCGCGGTGAGCTGGGCGTTGATCGGGATGGCGGGCTCGGCGGCGCTCGGGCTGCACCTGCTGGAGGCGGACTCCGCCGGGTCGTTGGGCCCGATGACGGCCGCGGTGGTGGTCCTGGGCGCCGGCGGCTCGGTGACGCCGTCGGGAGATGTGTCCGCCTTCGGTCTCACCGGCGCGCAGACGGCCACGGCCATCGAGATCACGCCATTGGGGGTGAGCCTGGTGGGCGCCCTGCTGCTGTCGTGGGTCTTCCTGCGATCCCTGCGCACGGCCGGAGTTGTGATCGGCTGGGCCGAACTCCTCGCGCGTGTGGGCACGGTGGTCGCGCTCTTCGTGGCGATGCTCGGCGGGCTCGCCTGGGCGGGGCACGACGTCGTCACGCTCGACGGGCGCTCACTGGGCCTGGACGGCCTTCCCGGGGGCGGCGGTGGCGGTCTCGAGGTTCCGGGGCTCGGGGACGTCGGGGGTCTGCTGCCCGACCGGCTCGGCGATCTGGTCGACGCGCGGGCCGCGGTCGGCTTCAGCGTCGACACCGCGCCCACGCTGCTCGGCGGCCTCGGCTGGTCGCTCGGCATCCTGCTGATCGCTCTGCTGGCCTCGCGCCGCACGCCGTTGCCGCGCGACTGGGAGCCCGTGCACCGGGTGGTGCGTCCGGCGGCGTCGGCCGTCGTCACCGTGCTGCTGGTGGCCGTGGCGGCCGGGTTCGCCGCGGCGGCGTACGCGGCCGTCGGCGACGACCATCCCCGGCGGATCGCGGGAGCGGCGCTGCTCGGCGCGCCGAACGGGGTCTGGCTGGGCGTTCCGCTCGGCCTGTTCGTCCCGTGGGACGGCCGCGCCACCGGTGCGCTGACGAACGTGCTCCCGCACCCCCTCGACGACCTCCTGCGCGTCGGCGCCCAGCAGCCGGTGACCCTGAGCCGCCTCGCGGAGCTGGACGGACGGGTATGGCTCCTGGGAGTCGCGACGGCGCTGATGATGATGCTGGCGGGCGTGCTGACGGCTGTGCGGACGCCGACGGGGGCGGTGGGCAGGGCAGCGGCAGTGGGCGGAGCCGGGGCAGTGGGCGGGGCAGGCGTGGCGGCCGGCGCGGGGGCGGGGCAGGTCGGCGTCGGCGGGTTCGCCGCGCGCTGCGCCCTGCGGCTGGGGGTCGTGACGGCCCTGGCGTTGCTGCTGCTCGTCCGGCTGACCGAGGTGTCCGTGAACGCCTCGCTCTCCGTGCTCGGGTTCGACGCGTTCGGGGCCGGTGTCCAGCTGCACGGGCGCCCCGGCGCGGCACTGCTGCTGGGCGGCGCGTGGGGTGCGGGGGCGGGCGCCGTCGGTGCGTTGCTGGCCCGGTTCACCGGGGCCGCCGGACGGTGGGCGGCGGGGTCGGCACGGGGTGACTCGGGGGATCCGGGTCCGACGGCGCACGGGCCGGGCGGAGAGCGGCGGGACCGCGGGTCCACGGGGGACGCCGACGACCCGGCCGGACCCTACGCCCCAAGCGTGGCGTACCGGCCGCCGAACCCGGCGACCAATCCCTACCTGCGCGTGCCGAAGGAGCTGCGGGACCCGCAGGAGCCGAGCCGGCCGCAGGAGCCGAGCGGCCCGCAGGACGCGCGGCCGGGGGCCGCCGGGCAGCGCGGGGCCGAGCCGTCGAGGCCGTACGACGGCTCGCGGCGGGACGGACCGCCGCAGGGGCCGGACGACGTCTACGGCGCACCGACCGTCGTCCGCCCCATGGGGCCCTCGCCCCGCTCCCCCCGACGGCCGGCCGGCCCGCGCCCGGGTGAACGCCCGCCGACGGGACCGGAGGAAGGCCCCCCGCCTCCACCGCCTCCTCCGCCGCCGCGGGGGCCCCGGGGGCCGGGGGCGCCGCGGCGACCGCGGTGAGGACGGGGTCGTCCACAGGAGTCGACGGCGGGCACGGCCCGGAAACCGAGCGAGGGGCGGGGCGGGCCGGGCCGGAGGGGGCAGGGCCGCGCCACCTGCGTAGGGCGGGCGGAGCAGGGCCGGCGGGGCGAGCGGGGCGGGGCGGGCGAAGCGCAGCGGGCGGGGCGGGGCGTCGCCGTTCGTCGAGGCGGGCGTCGTCCGGGAGGCGCCGACTGTTCATGTCCGTCAGGCGGACCTGAGCGGCGGGCGGCACTGGGTGCCGGATACGGTGGGTACACCATGAGCGCTTTGCAGACTTCGTCCTCTGACGTGCCCACGCTCCTTGTCAAGATCTTCGGCAAGGACAGGCCGGGCATCACAGCCGGCCTCTTCGACACCCTCGCCGCCTACTCCGTCGACGTGGTCGACATCGAGCAGGTCGTCACGCGAGGCCGGATGGTGCTGTGCGCGCTCGTGACCGAGCCGCCGGCCGGCCTGGAGGGGGACCTCCGGTCGACGGTGCACAGCTGGGCCGAGTCGATGAAGATGCAGGCCGAGATCATCTCCGGCACCGGCGACAACCGTCCGCGCGGCATCGGCCGCTCGCTGGTCACCGTGCTCGGGCACCCGCTCACCGCGGAGGCCACGGCGTCGATCGCCGCGAAGATCACGAAGGCCGGCGGCAACATCGACCGTATCTTCCGACTCGCCAAGTACCCGGTCACCGCTGTCGAGTTCGCCGTCTCCGGCGTGGCGGCCGGGCCGCTGCGCACCGCCCTGGTCACGGACGCGGCGGCGCTCGGCGTGGACGTGGCCGTGGTGGACGCCGGTCTGTACCGGCGGGCCCAGCGGCTCGTCGTCATGGACGTCGACTCCACGCTCATCCAGGACGAGGTGATCGAGCTCTTCGCCGCGCACGCCGGCTGCGAGGACGAGGTCGCCGCGGTGACGGCGGCGGCGATGCGCGGTGAGCTCGACTTCGAGCAGTCGCTGCACGCGCGGGTGGCGCTGCTGGAGGGGCTGGACGTCTCGGTCGTGGACAAGGTGCGCGCCGAGGTGCGGCTGACCCCGGGCGCGCGGACGCTGATCCGGACGCTGAAACGGCTCGGCTATCAGGTGGGCGTCGTCTCCGGCGGTTTCACCCAGGTCACGGACGATCTGCAGGACCGGCTCGGGCTGGACTTCGCCCAGGCGAACACGCTGGAGATCGTCGACGGGAAGCTGACCGGCCGGGTGACCGGCGAGATCGTGGACCGCGCGGGCAAGGCGCGGCTGCTGCGCCGGTTCGCCGCCGAGGCGGGTGTGCCGCTCTCGCAGACCGTGGCGATCGGCGACGGCGCGAACGACCTGGACATGCTGAACGCGGCCGGGCTTGGAGTCGCCTTCAACGCGAAGCCGGTGGTGCGCGAGGCGGCGCACACGGCGGTGAACGTGCCGTTCCTGGACACCGTCCTGTATCTGCTCGGCATCACCCGCGAAGAGGTCGAGGCCGCCGAGACGCAGGACGAGAAGTAGCCCGGCCCTCGCGAGGGCACATCCGTACGCAACCCGATCGGCCGAGTGGCCGCGCCGCACCCACGCGTGACGGGCGGGGACGTGCAGGGAGGGCCCGGCGCCGCGACGGCGCCGGGCCCTCCCCTGTGCCGGATGGTCACTCGGAGGGGGCCCAGTAGTCGAGCAGCGTGGCGACGCCCGGCTCCAGCGACTTCCAGGAGCCGTCGAAGGAGACGACGGCGAAGGCCGCCGCCGGGAAGCCGCGGCTGTGCATGCGCTCCCCCGCGTCGCCGTCGGCCTGGCCGGACAGGACGTCGGCGAGCCCCTGGATTCCGGGGTTGTGGCCGATCAGGACGAGGTTGTGCACGTCGTCGGGGGTTTCGTTGAGCAGGGCGATCAGCTCGCCGGGGGAGGCTTCGTAGATCCGCTCCTCGTAGACGGTTTTCGGCCGGTGCGGGAATTCCTGGACGGCGAGCTTCCACGTCTCCCGGGTGCGGACCGCGGTGGAGCACAGGGCCAGATCGATGGGGATGCCGGTGTCCGTCAGCTTGCGTCCGGCGACGGCGGCGTCCTTGCGGCCCCGCTCAGCGAGCGGACGCTCGTGGTCGAGCACCTGCGGCCAGTCGGCTTTCGCATGGCGGAAGAGGACGATCCTGCGGGGTTCTGCGACGCTCATGACTCCCAGCTTCGCACGAAACAGGCCACGGGGCGCAGGGAGTTGACATGCGGCCCCACCAGCGGCCCAGGGCCGCCCTAGCGGGCGACGAGCTGCTGGACGCGCTCGACGAGATGGGTGATCGCCGGGTCGCCGCCGGCAGCGTGGGCGTCGGCGGGGTTCAGTATCAGCACCAGCAGGGTGATGAAGGCCAGCGTAGGAAGGGCCAGCGCCCACCAGGGCAGCAGATTGCCGGCGCCGCCCGGGGCGGCCGGGTGGGACCGGGGGTGGGTGGGGGCCGACATGGGTGCCTCCGCTGTCTTCGAGTCGTCCGCAGGACGTGGCCGGTGATCCGCGTCGCGGTCACAGTTCGAAGGTACGGAAGCCGACGGCGTCAACCCATCCGGTGACCCACCCACTTGACCCTGACCCTCACCCCCTAGGGGACAGGGGGGTTAACCCCACCCCCGGCGGCACGGCGGGCCGTCCGCGTCCGGCGCCCGGCGTCACGGGACCGCGCGGCAGGCGTCCGGCGTGGGACGCCGGGGTCAGGGGGAGGCGAGGGTCGCGATGACGGCGATGATCACGAAGATGGCGAGGAACGAGCCGAAGACGAGGAGCATCTTCTTCTGGCCGTCGCGCGGGTTCGGGTCGAGCACTGGCATGCGGCAAGTCTCGCACCCGCCGGCCCCGACGGTGGCGTCGGGGGTCCGCGGAGCCCGGCGCCGCCGCCTGGTCAGCGGGCGGCCTCGTCCTCCACCGTGCGGTCGCGGCCCGCCAGGACGCCGACGACGGTCTGCGGGATCATCAGCGCCGTCATGAGCGCGAGGGGCACGCCCCAGCCGCCGCTGTGCTGGTAGAGCACCCCGACCAGCAGCGGACCCGGGATGGAGATCAGATAGCCGGTGCTCTGGGCGAAGGCGGAGAGCTGGGCCACTCCCGCGCCGGTCCTGGCGCGCATCCCGACCATGGTGAGCGCCAGCGGGAAGGCGCAGTTGGAGATGCCCAGCAGCAGGGCCCAGGCCCAGGCGCCGTCGGCGGGGGCCAGGTACAGGCCGGCGTACCCGACGAGGCCGCAGGCGCCGAGCGCGACCACGATCGGGCCCTGGTGCGGCAGCCGGGTGGCCACGCGCGGTATGACGAAGGCCAGCGGCACGCCCATCGCCATCGTGACGGCGAGAAGCAGCCCGGCGGTGCTCGCCGGCACGCCCGCGTCCCGGAAGATCTGCGGCATCCAGCCCATGGTGATGTAGGCGGCGGTGGCCTGGAGTCCGAAGAAGACGGCGAGAGCCCAGGCGGTGCGGCTGCGGGCGATGCGCAGCGGGGCGGGGGCCGGGCGGGCGGACGGGAGGCGCGTGGACGAGCGGTCGTCCGACGGCGGCTGCTGTGCTTCCTGGGCGGGCGTCGTGGACGTCGTGGGCGTCCTGGCCGGGGGCACGCGGCGCGCGGCCGTCCGCTGACCGCCCGGGAGCGTGCCCCGCCCGCGGTCGAGGGCGCGATCACGGTCACGGCGGCGGTCGCGGTCGCGCACCAGCGGCAGCCACGGCACGGCGGCGGCCGCCGCCAGGCCCGCCCACACCGCGAGGCCCGTCTGCCAACTGCCGCCCATCGCCCCGGTCATGGGCACCGTGACGGCGGCGGCGACGGCGGTGCCGAGGGCGAGGGCCATCGAGTACAGGCCGGTCATGGAGCCGACCCGGTCCGGGAAGTGTCGCTTGACGATGACCGGCATCAGGACGTTGCTGACGGCGATGCCCATGAGGGCGAGGGCGGTGGCGACGAGGAAGCCGGCGGGGCCGCCGGCGTAGGGGCGCACGAGCAGACCGACGGCGATGGCGGCCATGCCCGCGCACACGACCGCGCCCGCCCCGAAGCGGCGGGCGAGGCGGGGGGCCATGACACCGAACGCGGCGAAGCAGAGCGGGGGCACGGAGGTGAGCACTCCGGCGACGCTGCCGCTCATGCCGAGCCCGTCGCGGACCTCTTCGAGGAGCGCGCCGAGGCTGGTGATGGCGGGGCGCAGATTGACGGCGGCCAGCACGATGCCGATCACGAGCAGCCGGGTCCGCCACGCGCGCGTGACGGTGCTCGAGGGGTCGTCCGTGGGCTGCGCCCGGATGAGCGGTGCCGTCGTGGGCCGTGTCTGTTCGCTCGCCATGCCGTCCATCATAGAATCATAGGATGATTGGTTGTCGATGCCTGGGCGTCACACGACCGCCCCGGCCGTGCGAAGGTGTGCCATGCCCCTGAGCCATCCCCGCCGCTCGGCGCTGTCCGAGCAGGTCATCGCCGCGCTGCGCTCCCAGATCACCTCGGGCGAGTGGCCGGTCGGCGAGCGCATCCCCACCGAACCGGAGCTGGTCGAGCAGCTGGGCGTCGCCCGCAACACGGTCCGCGAGGCCGTCCGGGCACTGGCGCACAACGGTCTGCTGGACATCCGGCAGGGTTCGGGCACGTACGTCGCGGCGACCAGCGAGCTGGCGGGCGTGATGCACCGCCGCTTCGCCGACGCCGATCCCGGGCACATCGCCGAACTGCGCGCCGCGCTGGAGTCGAGCGCGGCGCGACTGGCGGCCGCACGGCGCACCGAGAAGGACCTCAAGCAGCTGGACGCGCTGCTGCTGCGGCGCGAGGAGGCATGGGAGTCCGGCGACGCGGAGACGTTCGTGGCGGCCGACGCGACCTTCCACCTGGCCGTCGTGGCGGCCTCCCACAACGACGTCATGACGGCGATGTACGCGGACCTCGGCGAGGTGCTGCGCGACTGGCTGCGGGAGGACGTGGGCGCCGAGCTCACACCGGAGACGTACATGGACCACACGCGGCTGGTGGACGCGATCCGCGCGGGCGAGGCGGAGACGGCCGCCGTCGAGGCGGCGGGCTATCCGATGGGGTGCCGCCCCGGCCGGTTCGCCTCGCCCGCCGGCTGACCAGTCCGCGCGGGGGTCACACCCGCTGGTGGGTGACCCAGGCCGAGCGGACCTCCTTCCAGCAGCGTCCGGTCAGCCGTACGGTCCGGGCGGGGCCCGCGTCGGCGGGCGCGCCGTCGGTGTCGAGGTCCCACCAGCGGTCGCACTCGATGTGAAGACGGACCCGGTCGGTGTCGGCGTAGGGGTTGTGGCAGTGGGCGACGACGCGGGAGCCGTGGACGCCGACGAGGCACTCCGCGCCGAACGGCTCCGGCGCGGCCGTGCCGGGCGCCTTCACGCGCGCGTGCGGCGACGCGTCGTACGGCAGCGCGAACACGAGACACAGGGCGACGACGGTCGCTGGGGCCAGGCTGCGGGACAGGCGCACAAGGGATACCTCCTCGGCCGAGCTGGGGAGGGAACCGCGCGTCGTACGGGGCGCGCACTCCAGCGTGCCCGGCCGTGGTCCCCCGCCGCCCGGACAGGTACGCCGAACGAGTGACGCCCCGCACCCCGCGCGTGATGCGGGGAGCGGGGCGCCGGGAAGCCGGCCGAAGGCCCGGGATCAGGCTCCGATCGCGTGCAGGCCGCCGTCCACGTGGACGATCTCGCCGGTGGTCTTCGGGAACCAGTCGCTCAGCAGGGCGACGACGCCGCGGCCGGCCGGCTCGGGGTCCTTGAGGTCCCACTCCAGCGGCGAGCGGTCGTCCCAGACGGCGGCCAGCTCGGCGAAGCCCGGGATGGACTTGGCGGCCATCGAGCCGATCGGGCCGGCGGAGACCAGGTTGCAGCGGATGTTCTGCTTGCCCAGGTCGCGCGCCATGTAACGGCTGGTGGCCTCCAGGGCGGCCTTGGCCGGGCCCATCCAGTCGTACTGGGGCCACGCGAACGACGCGTCGAAGGTGAGGCCGACGACCGAGCCGCCGTTCTGCATCAGCGGCAGGCAGGCCATGGTGAGCGACTTCAGGGAGTACGCCGAGACGTGCATCGCCGTGGCGACCGACTCGAACGGCGTGTTGAGGAAGTTGCCGCCGAGGGCGTCCTGCGGGGCGAAGCCGATGGAGTGCACGACGCCGTCGAGGCCGCCGAGCTCCTCGCCCACGATGTCCGCAAGACGGCCGAGGTGCTCGTCGTTGGTGACGTCGAGCTCGATGACCTTGGTCGGCTTCGGCAGCTTCCTGGCGATGCGCTCGGTCAGCGTGGGCCGCGGGAACGCGGTCAGGATGATCTCGGCGCCCTGCTCCTGGGCCAGCTTGGCCGTGTGGAAGGCGATGGAGGACTCCATCAGCACACCGGTGATCAGGACGCGCTTGCCCTCGAGAATTCCGCTCATGGTGATCAGTGACCCATTCCCAGTCCGCCGTCAACGGGGATGACGGCTCCAGTGATGTACGAGGCGTCGTCCGAGGCGAGGAACCGCACCGCCGCGGCGATCTCCTGCGGCTGCGCGTACCGGCCGAGCGGGACCTGCGAGACGATGCCCGCGCGCTGCTCGTCGGTGAGCACCTTGGTCATGTCGGTGTCGACGAAGCCGGGCGCGACGACGTTGAAAGTGATGTTGCGGGATCCCAGCTCACGGGCGAGGGAGCGGGCGAAGCCGACCAGGGCGGCCTTGGAGGCTGCGTAGTTCGCCTGCCCCGGCGAGCCGTACAGCCCGACCACGGAGGAGATGAGCACGACGCGGCCCTTCTTGGCGCGCAGCATGCCGCGGTTGGCGCGCTTGACCACGCGGAAGGCGCCGGTCAGGTTGGTGTCGACGACCGAGGTGAAGTCCTCCTCGGACATGCGCATCAGCAGCTGGTCCTTGGTGACGCCGGCGTTGGCGATCAGGACCTCGACGGGGCCGTGCTCGGCCTCGATCTCCTTGTAGGCCTGCTCCACCTGCTCGGAGTCGGTGATGTCGCACTTGACGGCGAGGCAGCCCAGTTCCGTCAGGGCGGCCGGCGGCTCGCCCGTGCGGTACGTGATGGCGACCTTGTCGCCGGCGTCGGCGAACGCGCGGGCGATGGCGAGGCCGATGCCCCGGTTTCCTCCGGTGACGAGAACCGAGCGGCTCAACGGATCACCCTTTCGATAGGGGTCTGACGCACCCGCCCGGACTCTGGGTGGCAGGCGGCTTCCTCCGAAACCTATCGGTCTGCTTCCTCGCGACGACATTCGGGCACCGACAGTGGCTCACGGGGCTGACTGTGGGGTCCCTACAGAAAGTTTGCGCAAGCGGCCCGGAAAGGTGTGGTCCGGGGGCCGCCGGGCGCGACATGATCGAGGTCATCACCCGCGACGACACCAGGGAGAGACCTAGGTGCCCCATACCATCGATGAAAGCTTCACGGCCCTACCCCTGCGCGCCCTCGCCGACGCCGCGCTCGCACGCGCGCGTGCGCTGGGCGCGGAGCACGCGGACTTCCGGTTCGAGCGGGTGCGCAGCGCGTCGTGGCGGCTGCGGGACGCCAAGCCCGCCGGGTCCTCGGACACGACCGACCTCGGGTACGCGGTGCGGGTGGTGCACGGCGGCACGTGGGGGTTCGCGTCCGGCGTGGATCTGACGATGGACGCGGCGGCCAGGGTCGCCTCGCAGGCGGTGGCGATGGCCAAGCTGTCCGCCCAGGTGATCAAGGCCGCCGGCTCGGACGAGAGGGTGGAGCTGGCGAACGAGCCGGTGCACGCGGACAGGACGTGGATCTCGTCCTACGAGATCGACCCGTTCACCGTGCCGGACGAGGAGAAGGCGGCGCTGCTCGCGGACTGGAGCACGCGGCTGCTGGCGGCGAACGGCGTCAACCACGTGGACGCCTCGCTGCTGACCGTCCACGAGAACAAGTTCTACGCCGACACGGCCGGGACGGTGACCACCCAGCAGCGCGTGCGGCTGCACCCGGCCGTCAACGCGGTGTCGGTCGACGAGTCCAGCGGCGAGTTCGACTCGATGCGCACCGTCGCGCCGCCCGTCGGACGCGGCTGGGAGTACCTCACCGGCGCCGGCTGGGACTGGGACGACGAGCTGGCCCGGATCCCGGAGCTGCTCGCCGAGAAGATGCGCGCGCCGAGCGTGGAGCCGGGGCTGTACGACCTGGTCGTCGACCCGTCCAACCTGTGGCTGACCATCCACGAGTCCATCGGGCACGCCACCGAGCTGGACCGCGCCCTCGGCTACGAGGCCGCCTACGCCGGCACCTCCTTCGCCACCTTCGACCAGCTCGGCAAGCTGCGCTACGGCTCGGAGCTGATGAACGTCACCGGCGACCGCACCGCCGAGCACGGCCTGGCGACCGTCGGGTACGACGACGAGGGCGTCGCGAGCCAGTCCTGGGACCTGGTGAAGGACGGCACCCTCGTCGGTTACCAGCTGGACCGGCGGATCGCGAAGCTCACCGGGTTCGAGCGGTCCAACGGGTGCGCGTTCGCCGACTCCCCCGGGCATGTGCCGGTGCAGCGCATGGCCAACGTGTCGCTGCGGCCGGATCCGGCCGGGATGTCGACGGAGGACCTCATCGGCAGCGTCGACCGGGGCATCTACGTCGTCGGCGACCGCTCCTGGTCCATCGACATGCAGCGCTACAACTTCCAGTTCACCGGGCAGCGGTTCTTCCGGATCGAGAACGGGCGGATCACCGGGCAGCTGCGGGACGTGGCCTACCAGGCGACGACCACCGACTTCTGGGGCTCGATGGCGGCGGTGGGCGGTCCGCAGACGTACGTCCTCGGCGGCGCCTTCAACTGCGGCAAGGCCCAACCGGGGCAGGTGGCGGCGGTGTCGCACGGCTGCCCGTCGGCCCTGTTCAAGGGCGTCAACATTCTGAACACCACCCAGGAGGCCGGCCGATGAGCGCCCGTAGCACCAAGCCGCACGAGGTCGTCGAGCGCGCCCTCGAGCTGTCGCGGGCCGACGGCTGTGTCGTCATCGCCGACGAGCAGTCGACGGCGAACCTGCGCTGGGCGGGCAACGCGCTGACGACCAACGGCGTCACGCGCGGGCGCACGCTCACCGTGATCGCCACGGTCGACGGCAAGGAGGGCACGGCCTCCGGCGTCGTCTCCCGCGCCGCGGTGACCGGGGACGAGCTGGAGCCCCTGGTGCGGGCCGCCGAGGCCGCCGCGCGCGGTGCGCATCCGGCCGAGGACGCCCAGCCGCTGGTCACGGGCGTGGAGCCGGCCCCCGAGTTCACGGAGGCGCCCGCGGAGACCTCGTCCGCGGTGTTCGCCAACTTCGCGCCGGCGCTGGGCGAGGCGTTCGCCCGCGCGCGGGCGGGGGGCCGCGAGCTGTACGGGTTCGCCAACCACGAGCTGGTCTCGACGTACGTGGGCACCTCGACGGGTCTTCGGCTGCGCCACGACCAGCCGAACGGGACGCTCGAGCTGAACGCCAAGTCCCCGGACCGCACGCGTTCGGCGTGGGCCGGACGCTCGACCCGCGACTTCAAGGACGTCGACCCGGCCGCGCTCGACGCCGAGCTCGCCGTGCGGCTCGGCTGGGCGGAGCGCAGGATCGAGCTGCCGGCCGGACGGTACGAGACGCTGCTGCCGCCGACCGCGGTGGCCGACCTGATGATCTACCAGCTGTGGTCGGCGTCCGGCCGGGACGCGACCGAGGGCCGGACGGTGTTCTCCAAGCCCGGCGGCGGCACCCGGCTCGGCGACAGACTGACCGACCTGCCGCTGACGCTGCGCAGCGACCCGAACGCACCGGGCCTCGAGTCCGCGCCGTTCGTGATCGCGCACAGCTCCGGCGGCGACCAGTCGGTGTTCGACAACGGGCTGCCGCTGCGGTCCACCGAGTGGATCGGCGGGGGCGAGCTGAAGAACCTGACGACCACCCGACACAGCGCGGCGCTGACCGGGCTGCCGGTGGCGCCGGGGGCCGACAACCTGATCCTGGACGGCGGTGAGGACCGCTCGCTGGACGAGATGGTCGCCGCCACCGGCCGGGGCCTGCTGCTGACCTGTCTCTGGTACATCCGCGAGGTGGACCCGGCGACCCTGCTGCTGACCGGGCTGACCCGGGACGGCGTGTACCTCGTCGAGGACGGCGAGGTCGTCGGCGAGGTCAACAACTTCCGGTTCAACGAGTCTCCGGTCGACCTGCTGGGCCGGGCGACGGAGGCGGGGCGCACGGAAAAGACGCTGCCCAGGGAGTGGAGCGACTGGTTCACTAGGGCTGCGATGCCCGCCCTGAGGGTGCCGGACTTCAATATGAGCTCTGTCAGTCAGGGCGTATAACCTCGTAGCCGGCAGTCACTCGACTGCGCGAAGATCATCAAGGAGACCGAGACCGTGACGGACATCGTCGACGAACTGACGTGGCGGGGGCTGATCGCCCTCTCCACGGACGAGGACGCATTGCGCAAGGCGTTCGCGGACGGTCCTGTCACGTTCTATTGCGGCTTCGACCCGACCGCGCCCAGCCTGCACCTCGGCAACCTCGTGCAGATCCTGACGATGCGCCGCATCCAGCAGGCGGGCAACCGTCCGCTGGGCCTGGTCGGGGGCGCCACGGGTCTGATCGGCGACCCGAAGCCGAACGCGGAGCGCACGCTGAACGCGCCCGACATCGTCGCCCAGTGGGTGGAGCGGCTGCGCGCGCAGATCGCGCCGCTGCTCGACTTCGAGGGCCCGAACGCGGCCGTCATGGTCAACAACCTGGACTGGACCCAGGGGATGTCGGCCATCGAGTTCCTGCGCGACGTCGGCAAGCACTTCCGCGTGAACAAGATGATCGCCAAGGAGGCCGTCTCGCGGCGGCTCAACTCCGACGCGGGCATCAGCTACACCGAGTTCAGCTACCAGATCCTGCAGGGCATGGACTTCCTGGAGCTGTACCGGCGGTACGGGTGCACGCTGCAGACCGGCGGCAGCGACCAGTGGGGCAACCTCACCTCGGGCACCGACCTGATCCACCGGGTGGAGCCCGACGCCGTCGTGCACGCCCTGGGCACCCCGCTGATCACCAAGGCGGACGGCACCAAGTTCGGCAAGACGGAGTCCGGCACGGTCTGGCTGGACCCGGAGATGACGACGCCGTACGCGTTCTACCAGTTCTGGCTGAACGCGGACGACCGGGACGTCTCGAAGTTCCTGCGCATCTTCAGCTTCCGGTCCCGTACGGAGATCGAGGAGCTGGAGCAACAGACCGAGGAGCGGCCGCAGGCCCGGGCCGCACAGCGCGCGCTGGCCGAGGAGCTGACGACGCTGGTCCACGGAGCCGACCAGACGGCCGCGGTGGTCGCCGCGTCCCGGGCCCTCTTCGGGCAGGGCGAGCTGGGCGATCTCGACGCCGGGACGCTGGCCGCGGCCCTGTCCGAGGTGCCGCACATCCAGGTCGCCGAGCTCGGACCGGTCGTGGACCTGTTCGCCGAGGTGGGTCTGGTGGCCAGCAAGTCGGCGGCGCGGCGGACCGTGAAGGAGGGCGGGGCCTACGTGAACAACGTCAAGGTCGCGGCCGAGGACGCGGTGCCCGCGGTGGAGGAGCTCCTCCACGGGCGGTGGCTGGTGCTGCGGCGCGGCAAGAAGAACCTGGCCGCCGTGGAGGTCACCGGCTGACCGCCTGAGCGGCAGGACAGGCAGAGGGGCGGCTTCCCGCGGGAGGCCGCCCCTTCGTCCGTCCTGCCGCTCAGGCCTCGTGCTTCCTCTTGCCCAGCGTCGCCATGTAGAGCATGTCGCCGAGGGCGACGATGACGATGGCGGCGATCAGCTGGAACGCGTGCCGGCTCCAGTCGATGCCGGGCGTGGACTCGACGCCTGCCGCGCGGGCGATCGCGTTGCCCACGATCGCGCCCAGCATGCCGAAGATCGTGGTCAGCCAGAGCGGGCTGTGCTGCTTGCCCGGGATGATCGCCTTCGCGATCAGGCCCAGCACGAATCCGACGATGATCGCCCACAACCAGCCCATGACTGCCTCCTTTTCCGGCTCTACGTGAGCAGTGGCCTCAAGTCTCGGGCTGGTCCGTGTACGACGCATGTCGGGTACGGCCGTACGCGGGACGACGCAGCGGGTTCGCCCGGGCCGCAGACGCCCCGGTCTCCATGAGTGCGCAGCCGCGGCGTAACGTGGAGGGCCGGGGGAAGGACGACGCGGGCGGACGGGGAATGTCATGCGGAAGCAGGGTGGCGGCCAGAACGCCCAGGTGTTCCGGATCACCGGCGCACGCCAGGGACTCCAGGACGATGTGCGGGGCCGGCAGCGGCGCTACATCATCTCGATGTCCGTCCGCACGGTGGCGGTGATCCTCGCGGCGACGCTGTGGAACGTGGAACGGCATGTGGCCGTGGTGGCGCTGGTCCTGGGCCTGGTGCTGCCCTACATCGCGGTGGTGGTGGCCAACGCCGGCCGGGAGAACGCGCCGTCGCTTCCCTCGACGTTCGTCGGCCCGCCCGTGCGGACCATGATCGCGCCGCCTCGTGCGGACGACGACTCCACGCGATCCGCCGCCGAAGAGGAGGGGCTCACGGAACCCGTCCGGGAGGAACCGACGCCCGGGCAGGCTGAGCGACAGCCGTGAATGGGCCATGAGCGGGCTGTGCGCCAAGCTCAGGAAAAGCTCAGATCAATCATGTTGTTCCAGTGCCGTGGGGGTGCTCTGCCGTGACATACTTCGTACGCGCTCCGCATCCCCCGTCGGAGCGACGGACCGACGCCGGGCAGCTCCCCCCGTGGCTGCTCGGCGTCGCCTTTGTGTGCGTGTGGTGAGACGACTTCGTGAGTGACGAGACCCCCATCTGTTCTGCCAAGGGCTGCCGTGTCGACGCGGTGTGGGTGCTGGCCTGGAACAACCCGAAGATCCATACGCCGGAGCGGCGCAAGACGTGGCTCGCGTGCGAGGAGCACCGCGAGCATCTGTCGCAGTTCCTCGGGGTCCGGGGCTTCCTCAAGGACGTGGTCGCGCTGACCGAGTGGGAGCCCCCGCAGGGGTGAGCGGCTAGCCGCCGATCGCCGACATCGGCCGGTCCGGCTGCAGGAAGCTCGGGTCGTCCAGACCGGAGCCCGCCTTCTTGCCCCACATCGCCAGACGCCAGATGCGGGCTATCTCCTCGTCGGGGGCGCCGGAGCGCAGGGCCGCCCGCAGGTCCGTCTCCTCGCGGGCGAAGAGACAGGTGCGGACCTGGCCGTCGGCCGTGAGGCGGGTGCGGTCGCAGGCGGCGCAGAAGGGTCGGGTGACGGAGGCGATGACGCCCACCCGGTGCGGGCCGCCGTCCACCAGCCAGCGTTCGGCCGGGGCCGAGCCGCGTTCCTCCTCGCCCTCGGGGGTGAGGTCGAAGCGGGTGCGCAGGGAGGCCAGGATGTCCCCGGCCGTCACCATGCCCTCGCGCTTCCAGCCGTGCTGGGCGTCCAGCGGCATCTGCTCGATGAAGCGCAGCTCGTAGTCGTTCTCCACGGCCCAGGCGAGGAGGTCGGGCGCCTCGTCCTCGTTGAGGCCGGGCATCAGGACCGAGTTGACCTTGACCGGGGTCAGGTCCGCCTCGCGGGCGGCTTCCAGGCCCTCGAGGACGTCCTTGTGACGGTCCCGGCGGGTGAGGGTCTTGAAGACGTCGGGGCGCAGGGTGTCGAGGGAGACGTTGACCCGGTCCAGGCCGGCCGCCTTGAGGGCCGAGGCGGTGCGGCGCAGGCCGATGCCGTTCGTCGTCAGGGACGTCTGGGGGCGGGGCTCCATCGCGGCGACCCGCTCGACGATGCCCACCAGTCCCGGGCGCAGCAGGGGCTCGCCGCCGGTGAAGCGGACCTCCTCGATGCCCAGCGCGGTGACCGCGACGTCGATCAGGCGGACGATCTCGTCGTCCGTGAGGAGGTCGGGCTTGGCCAGCCACTGCAGGCCCTCTTCGGGCATGCAGTACGTGCAGCGCAGGTTGCACCGGTCGGTCAGCGAGACCCGCAGGTCGGTGGCGACTCGGCCGTAGGTGTCGATGAGCACGTGGGCCCCCTCCCTCGTGGTGGATCGCGTGCCTCTCGCGTCACTTGCGAGCCTACGTGACGCCGCCGACAGCGACAGAGCCCGATCCCACGAGGTGGGACGCGGCCGCGTCGTAGGGATCTACGACGCGGTCGAGGGAGTCCGGCGTCGAGCGCCCGACGGTCCCGGCCTCCAGCACCGCCGTCGCGTAGGCCTCGGTCTGCAGCAGCCCGGGCACGAAG